>NZ_QRJA01000049.1:0-5139 GCF_003471405.1 Collinsella sp. AM20-15AC | reverse complement strand
GGCCGAGGCCGCCTCGATCAATTTGCGAAAGAATCTTGACGGTACCGCCTCTGATGCAAGCGAAACATTGGGGTTTTTGTTGGGCGATTTCAAGTCCTTGTTTGTCTCCGCCTGCCGTGTGCTTAAACGAACGTGCTGTATATCGGGTGGCCTTTGCGGAACCTTATGCGGGGAGCGTTGAAGCATTGTTTAATGGCTGCACGTTGTCAACTGGTGCTACGGAGACTGAATTAAAACGAAGCTGGCACCTTCATTGTCGTCTCTGACCTATTCATAGCATGTATGATTTGCTAAAGCTATCAGGGATTAGATTTGTTGTCCGTGTGGTGATTGTTGATGATTATAAGAAGCGACGATCGTCAGGCTCTTTCTCGTTCGCTTGTAGAAATCGCCGGTATGGGAAGGTTTGAATTCAATAACGCCTTATTGTCCAGCTTCGATTCGCTACTCGTTAGATTGCGGGATAGAATTCTCAGTTCGGATTGTTGCGTTTACGTTTTAATCCATCATATATGTCGACGTTTGGATTTGGACGAGGGAAATTATGCAAGTTTCAACCCACCGAGTTTCAATCTTAGTCGGTTGCTTACGACGGAGAACGCAATGTCAACGTTTTTGCGAGATCATAAGATTGTCTTCAAGATTATTGGTGGGGCTATCGTTCCTTTTGTTAATGGCAAAAGGAACGATTTGACTTACTGTCACACCTCATTTGAAGCAAATCTAAAATGCAGGCTTCTTGGCGTAAATGGTGTCAAGGATACGTGTGTTAATGGATATGCTCTCGGGGATTCAGTCCAAAATAACATTGAGTTTTCTTATTATTCTGAATGTCCAGAACTAATTCGTATGCTTGACAGCGTCTGTCCCACCACGTGCTTGCTTCATGACTATCAGGAAGAATCAAACGCGTTTTTAATTAGTTATCTCGTTAATGTTGCAGATGTGATACTCGACGATTTCAGTCAAGTGTGTTTCAGCGATAAAGTTGAAGAACTTGTTCGCTGCTACCTCAATCGATTGTTGGATGGTTTCGGTAAGGACGAGATGATTAATGCTGACCTGGGGAATGCGGTTCTTCGTGTTGGTGACGACGTAGATTTAAGTGGAGAAGGCTGCATTGTGCGAAAGTTTGAGAACGGGCAGTTTGAGCTTCTTCAGGATAATCTGCTTGGCACGAAGTAAATGTAAGAATTGGTATGCCTTTTTCGCCTTTCTAACAGTTTAGATAACGGGTGGTGCCGCACCTACCCCAAGCTTCGGTAAGTCGTGTCGGCCGTCAGGATATGGCGCACCACCCTTGCAGTCGGGTCCCATCTGTCGCGCGCCAGGTTGACCCGGAAAAGGTAGACGTATCAGTCGAGATACGCCTGCAGGTTCCGCGGCGACATCCCCGTGAAGCGCCAAAGGTAGCGCTTGAGCCAGGAGCACGGGTCGTTCACCATCTCCATCCGCTCCGGGTAGACCGAGTCGTTGACCTCCGCCCTGTACGCCTCGCTGTCGAGACCTCCCTCCCTGACAAGCACGCCGAAGGCATGCTCGAGATCATGGATGAGCAGCGACCTGAATCACGACCCGTAACGGCCGCGGCTGGCCGAATGCACGGCCAGTACCTCCGGTGCGGCGGGATCGGGCCCCACGGGGAGGTCCACCCGCCCGCGCATCGTGTGGTACGTCGACCTCGCGACGCCGAGGAGCCCGCGCTGCACTGATATGGGGTAGCGCGGGCTCGTTGGCCGCTATGGCCCTCACCCTCGAGCGTTTATCAGCGCCGCTTGTTTCAAGACATCGACCTCCATGCGGAGCCAGCGGTTCTCGCGCCCCAGCTCGATGATCCTGATCTGCTTGGGCGTGCGGTTGTCCGCCGCACGGGGCGAACCCGCCGCGTTGATCGATTTGACCCAGCGCTCGACGGTGCTCTTACCGAGATTGTACTCCTCCATGATCTCCCGCTTGGGCTTGCCGACGTTGTAGAGCTCGACTATCTGCCTCTTGAACTCGTCGGTGAAATGCCTGGGGTGCCTGGGGCCCTCATGCGGCTCTCCCGTCTCTCGCGCCCCTCACGGAACTGTCCATATCAGTGTGGCCAATCCAGAAAACCGAATGGGGCGGGCGGGGCCGTCCGGCTGAGTTTGGGAAGCGGTGCCGGAAAGCGGGCGGAGCATGGCCCCGAGACCCATCGAAACACTTCTGCATCGTTTCTTCAACTGGGGAAGCTCCGGCCCCGGCACCCATTTCGTGAACCGGGCCGTTCGGTTAAGTGCGGGAAGGGGCTATCCGTTCGGGACGTTCGGCTGAAGTCGAGAATCAACCTTCTTTGCATAAATAAATAAGGATAAAATTAATCAATAAATAGTAACGAAATCAGAGAGGTATTCTAATGTCGAAAAGACTTACGCTTACTCAGGAAACAATAAAAGACTATATCAAATCTGAAAAAAATCGCTTTGATGAAAGCCTCGACGAATGTGTCGCATTTGAAATCATAGCAGCTCAAAAGCTGCTTGCTCGTTATGACCTCGATGATGACGAGACTGAGAGGGGACATGTGGGAAAAGGAAATGACGGTGGATATGATGGTATTTATATTTTCGCTAATGAATGCTTGATAACTGGTCAGGATTTCAGCTCACTAGATATTCCTAATAATTCAATAATTGATATACATTTTATTCAAACAAAATATCAAACAGGTTTTCCTGAGGTGTCTATCCAGAATTGGAAAGATTCGTTCCCGAATTTATTGACTGATAATCCCGATCCTCAAAGATATAACGAAGAGGTTAGACAAGCTTTCGAACTAATTCTGAGCATTTTGAAAACAGCTATGAGAAATAAATATAGGGTGAATATTACCTTTTGGGGTATTTCTCTTACTACGGAATTGCATCCTAACTTAATTAAACAGTCTGAAGAATTGAAAACGATTGTTCAGAAAAATGCTCCCATTGTTCATGATATTGCCGTCAACATTTTAACCGACAAAGAGCTCTTTTCCGCGTTTCAGCGGTCCCCAGATAGTGTTGTATCTTTGCATTCAGATAAAGACCCTCTTTGTCCTGATGGTCATAGCGCAATACTCGCTGTAACTATTCCTGAGTTCAATAAATTTGCTACCTCTAATGATGGAAATCTTGAAAAGTCCTTATTCGAAGCTAATATTCGTGACTATCAAGGTAACAACTCCGTGAATAAGGCCATCCAAAACACGCTCCGAAATGATATGGAAGTCGATTTCTGGTGGCTAAATAATGGAATTACAATACTTGCCGATAGCGTTAAGAGGGATATGGACTGTTCTGTAACGTTAATAAACCCCAGAATTGTTAATGGGCTTCAAACATCAAATGAGATTTGGCATTACTGCAGAGAGGGCGATGCTTCTAAAGATACAAGAAAAGTTCTGGTCAAGTGTATTTCCATCACAGATCAGGATGTAAGGGCCAAGATTATTCAAGCAACTAATAATCAAAGCGTTATTCCGTCAGCATATTTACGTTCTCTTGAAACCATACATCTTCAAATAGAACAGTATTTCAAACGCCATGGTTTGCATTATGAAAGAAGGAAGAGCTCATGCAAGAATGAGGGGATTGCAGCGAAGGATATCATTACGGTTCCGTTTTTGGGACAATGCTTAATCGCAGTTTTATTGAAACAGCCGGACTATGCAAGAGCGAGGCCGGCACAAATTCTAGCGGATGACATTAAGTATAAAAAATATTCAATGAGGATATACCTCCTGAAGCATATTTCGCTTTAGGTAAAACATCATTATTTATTCGTCAATATCTTCGAAAGTCGGATTTGGATAGAGCAGAGCAGAATAATTTGATTTTCTATGTTATTCTCGCGACCTGCGCTGTTCAGTTCCGTTCGTTTGACATTACTCCAAATTACTTAAAAAACTTAAATGCTCCCTCAGTTGATGCACTTGAGGATATCGTTGCCGCTTCAAAACAGATTTTTGATGATGCAGGAGGGGACGCAAAAGTTGCAAAAAGCGCTGAGTTTGCAAAACTATTCATCGAACGCTTTCCTATCAATGAGAACGACTTTAATGGTATTACGGCGTCCTAGATGAGGGTTTATAGCTGTGAACTAGATAGTTTTTGTCTTTCTTGACGGTTTATCAAGAACTCTAAGGAAATGGAAAAGCTAATCGGGAGGAATGGAGCTGGGGTCGGTGTCCAGGACGCCCTCTCCGATCTACTCCTCATGTCCCTCGTACACCGGCTTGGTCTTATACTGGGCGGTGATGCTATCGGCGACATGTTCTCCGTACACGCGTGCTTCGCCGTCGTGCTGCGGCTCAAGCGCCGCGCCCGGGCAATCTCAGACCTCGATTGTCTCTTCCGTCGAGCGCATTTCTTCTCTGTGCTAGGGGCGCGGTCTTCTTTTCCATCCTTCCTGGGCCGCCTTGTCAAGGTGGCCGCCCGGGGAAGCCTGTTCCCAGTCTTCGGGTGCGGAGCTCGTGTTATAACTGCTTGGTTTTCTGCGCTTACTGTGCTCAATTCCTGCCGATCATGCGGAATATTTCTTGGTAATCGCAAACGTGGCATAGCGTAGATGAAGGATTTGAGAACAGGGGACGTTAACGTGCCCGTTCCCGAACGGGCGTTGCGCCAACTTGCTCGATACTTCTGCGTTGCGTGACAATTCGTAGTTTAAAGTCGGGGTCAGCAGCCTCGAGACGTCTCGAGGCAGGATGATCTATCGCAGGTTGAAATAGGGTGTTAACCGGGGGGCAAATCGCATCCGCTACAGCTATGTTGCCAGTAGAATGTACGAAGGCTGGCAAATCTTTGGCTATACTCGGAGTGCTTATTTGAGGGAAAGACTAAGCGCGAGACTATGTGGTGCCTTAAACGTTCATAAACGTCATACAGAGAAAAGCCTACAGGGAAGTGCCTACGCGGACTAAGACTACCCCAACGGTGAGAGGCGTTGGGATGGATACTCTGGTATGAACTGCACCGGTTTTGTCGCCCACGCTTGGTCGAAATGTGGCGGTAACCTTGCGGCGGTTGCGGCAAACAACAGCCATTCTCCCTGGGCCGGAGGCCCCGGTGGCGGCAGCTATATCAATGCCTGGCGTTTTTACGGCTATGCGATCGATTCCGGTTCAAAGGTTTATGA
>NZ_QRJA01000048.1:0-5243 GCF_003471405.1 Collinsella sp. AM20-15AC | reverse complement strand
GGAAAGCACTTAATGTGCTTTCCGTCTTGCGCAGGACTGTAGAGCAGGAAAGTTCATATGCGCCGCCCGGCTCCCGCGGCTCCCGAGGGGTATCTCCCATGCAAAAACTTTTGTTGGGTAAAGTCCGAGGTCAGTGGCGTTTTATAACGAGAAATTCAAAAAAGTTGAAAATCCATTACAAATTTGCGTTGACTTTAGGTAACTAAAGTTTCATACTCCTTTTCAACCACTGGGGGATGTGAACACGCACGGATCGTTCGCATCATGATTGAAGAGGATTTTTTAGACATGTTCACGCATCAGCTAAACATTATCAGCGTAGTAATTATCTGATGCGGGTTAGCACATACAGCTAGCCCGTACGATAACGGGCGGCTGATGAAGATGAGGGCCGTCGAGCGCAACCGACGGCCCTCATTTTTTATGTCTGAGAAGTTCTTTTTAGAGGAGGAAATGTAATGAACGGAGTTTTGCTCATGGTTGTGGCCGCGGCGGTGCTCGCCTGCGGCTATCTGGGCTATGGCCGATGGCTGGCCAACAAGTGGGGCGTTGACAAAGAGGCCCTCACGCCGGCCAAGCGCATGAAGGACGGCAAGAGCTTCTCGCCCGTCTCTGCCTTCACCGCGTTCTCGCACCAGTTCAGCTCGATCTGCGGTGCCGGCCCTGTTACGGGTACGATCGTCGCCATGGCCTTTGGCTGGCTGCCCGTCGTGCTCTGGGTCCTCGTCGGCGGCATCTTCTTTGGCGCCGTCCACGACTTTGGCGCCCTGTATGCCTCGATGAAGAACAACGGCAAGTCGCTCGCTCAGCTCATCGAGAAGTACATCGGCAAGACCGGCCGTCGCCTGTTCCTGCTGTTCTGCTGGCTGTTCTGCATCATCGTCATCGCCGCCTTCACCGACATGGTCTGCAAGACGTTCATGTTCACCCCGGCCGTTGACGCTTCTGGTGCTGCTACCGGTGCCATCGACTTCACCAAGTCCTATGCCGCCGGCTGCGCTGGTACCATCTCCATCCTGTTCACCTTCGTCGCTATCGCCTTTGGTTGGGCCCAGAAGAAGTTCAACCTCACCGGTGCTACCGAGTTCGTCACCGGCGTGGTCCTCATGGTTCTCATGTTCGCCGTCGGTATGCAGTTCCCGGTCTATCTGGATAAGTTCCAGTGGTTCGCCGTCGTCATGGTCTACCTGGTCTTCGCTGGCGCTATGCCCATCCAGATGCTCAAGACCCCGCGTGACTACCTCACTTCCATCATGATGATCGTCATGATCGTTTGCGCTGTCCTCGGCATCGTCGTCCTGGGCGTCAACGGTCAGGCCGCCATCACCGCTCCGGTCTTCACCGGCTTCTCCACTGCCTCCGGCATGATGTTCCCGGTCCTGTTCGTCTCCGTCGCTTGCGGTGCTCTCTCCGGTTTCCACAGCCTCGTTTCTTCCGGCACCTCTTCTAAGCAGGTCGAGAAGGAGCAGGACGCCGTCAAGGTCGGTTACGGCGCAATGATCGTCGAGTCCTTCGTCGGCATCCTTGCCATCATCGTCGCCGGCATCATGTTCTCCGATATGAACACCGCCGGTACCGGCGCCCTCAACGCTGGTGTCGCTTCCACCCCGTTCCAGATCTTCGCCGCTGGCATCTCCCGCGGTATGCAGGCCTTCGGTGTTGACGGCACGCTCGCTACCGTCTTCATGACTATGAACGTCTCCGCTCTGGCCCTGACCTCGCTCGACGCCGTCGCCCGCATCGCCCGCACCTCGTTCTCCGAGTTCTTTGCCCAGACCAACGATGCTCTGGCCATCGAGTCCAAGGCCGGCTATATGAAGGTCCTCGGCAACCCCTGGTTCGCCACGGTCGTTACCCTGCTTCCCGGTCTCGCCCTCGCTTTTGGTGGCTATGCCAACATCTGGCCGCTCTTTGGTGCTTCCAACCAGCTGCTCGGCGGTATGACCATGATCACCCTCGCCGTGTTCTGCAAGTGCACCGGTCGCAAGGGCTGGATGCTCTACGTGCCCGTCGCCTTCCTGCTCTGCTGCACCTTCACCTCGCTGGTCCAGAGCGCCATGGGCTGCATGACCGCCGTCCAGGCCTACGGTTTCTTCGGTACCATCCCGGCTACCGCCACCACGGCCGCCGTCTCCGTCGCCGCCACCAAGGGCCTGCAGCTCGTCTTTGCCGTTCTGCTGATGGTCCTGGGCCTCATCGTCGCCGTCAACTGCCTCAAGGAGTTCTTCGGCAAGGAGGCTGGCTCCATGCCTGATGAGGAGCCCGAGTGGTCCGAGATGGGCAAGGCCGAGTACGGTCGCGCCGCTGCCGCTGAAGCTCCTGCCGACGCCGAGGCCGCCAAGGCCTAGTCGGTCGGACGGGTTGAATCTCCCGTCTATTTGACTCGGAAAGACCGGGTCCGCAATCAAGCGGACCCGGTCTTTTTTCTTGTGAGAACAGGTGGTGCAAGGGCGTTCTCGCAGATGTTTTGCGTGGATAGGCTCGTGCGTTGTACCATATGGACGTATATGTGTGCATATGAAAGGGGCCCCGTGGCCAAGACGGTATATTCCGATAATCAAAACAATGTCGATGCCCTGGCTGAGCGTCTGAGCAGCCAGACATCGCTTTCTGCCGAGCGTGCCAAGCTGGTTGCCTACGACCTGCTTTGCCGCAAGGCGCTCAAGATTAAGTCGAGTGCGCTGGCGCAGATTTTCCGCTCCGTCGATAAGGAGTGCGACACCAAGGCGATGCGCGATGAGCTTATCGCGGCAAATATCGTGACCAAGATCGAGGGTAGTGGCATTAACGGGCGCCCGGCGTTCTATACCATCAATGCCGAGATCCGCGATGCCCAGGAGCAACCTGCCGAGTCCGTCGAAGATTTTGTCGTCGAGGATTCCGCTGACGTGCCTGCTGTGGAAGAAGTTGCTCCGCGTGAGCATGTCGATACCGATGAGTTGCTCGATGAGAACGTTGTGCGTGCCTTTACGGCCAAGGCAGGACGCGGCGGTTTTGGCGGGGGCGGCAAGCGCGATGCACAGCGCCGCGCCCAGCAGGAGCGCTTCCGTCGCGCCGTTGCTCGAAAGGGCGAGACGGATGCCGAGGCTGTTGAGGCCGAGGTTGCTGCCGAGTCGCAGAAGCCCACGAAGGAGCAAAAGCCCGTGGAGGCCCAAGAGCCCAAGCGCCGCCGCGGTGCTCACTTTAAGGCTGCACAGCAGGGTGCCGCGCGTGAGGTCGAAGAGTCTTCTGAGGTTGCAGACGATGTTGAGGAGTCTGCCAAGAAGGCTCCGGGTTCGTGTCGTCCCGGCCGCGGTTTTGCGGGACGCGCGTATCCCGTAAAGCGTCAGGAGAAGGGCGAGTCGGTTTCGACCACCCAGGACGAGAAGGCCGTTGAGCCGGCGGCTCGCGAGCAAAAGCCTGTTGAGCCGCAGCTTGAGGCTGATGCCGAGGCCAAGGGCCAGCAGCCTACTGATGAGCAGACGGAGCGGGGCGCGTCGAGCAAGCCTCGCCGCCGTCGCCATCGTGGGGGCCGCAGTTCCCATGCCGAGACTGCAGCCGAGAGGACCACGCCGCAGGACGAGGATGCGAAGGCCGAGGTTTCTTCGGGGCAGCCTAAGCGCCAGCCGGCGAAGGAGAGCAAGTCCGATCGTCCGCAGAAGCAGGCGTCTATGCCGAAGCGCGAGCGCAATTCCCAAGGCGATTCTAAACGCAAGTCTCAGAAGAAGCCGGAGTCTTCCGCAGCAGGTACTGCTGCCCAGCAGCCCAAGTCGGCCGTCCGCGGTGAGGTATCGGCGTTCGCCCTTGCCCGCGATTTAGGCAGGCAGCTGCTCAAGGTTGTCCCTACGCCTACGGCGCTCTCTAAGATCAAGGAGCAGCAGACACAGATCGTAAAGGTCGAGGGCAAGGACGGCAAAAAGGCTCCGCAGCGCACTCAGCACAACGAGATGTCCAACCGCAAGATTGCCGAGGAAATCGCAATCATCCAGGCTTGGATCGAGCAGAACCGAGGTGCCGATACGCCGGTTGCCTCGCGCCGCCAGCGTGCCTACCAGATCTTTAACGACGAGAAGGCTTTTGACGGCAAGCACGGTGAGCGCCTGATAAGGCGCATGACCGAAAAGGGCATCAGCATGCAGGCGATCAAGGTCGCCCCCAACCGCCCCGTGCACTTTACGGGTTTCTTTACGCTGGGCGCCGATAAGCCGTTCATTATGGTCGAGAACCTGGACACCTACGACGAGATCGTCAGGCTGCTGCGTGGCCGCAAGCACGCCAAGCTCTTTGGCATCAAGGTGGGCGGCGTGATTTTTGGCGGCGGATGCAAGGCGAGCGTCTCGCATGCCCTGGACGATTATCTGGCCGAGATCGGCTATCGCTTTAACTACGTCTACTACGTGGGCGATATCGACCGCGAGGGCGCGCGCATCGTCGAGCAGGCTCGCAATGCCAATGTGGTTGAGATTCGCCTGCATGCCGGTATGTACCGCGCCATGCTCGCCGAGCATAAGCGTCGCGTGAAGGCCGGCGGCGAGTGCGAGCGCGCGGCTGCCAACCAGGGCGTGCCGCAGAACTTGGCGGCGACGATCAAGGATCTGCCCATGGTCACGCGCGTACAGTTCCGCAATGTGCTACGTGAAGGCGGGCGCATTCCGCAGGAGATTCTGATGACCGCCGACTATCGGGATGGCGACTCGGGAAGCTTCGACCGCATGCTGAACAACTAAATTCCGCCGGCCCCGGGAGAGCGGGGACACCGGCTTAGGTTTCCTGCTCTACAGTCCTGCTCACGACGGAGGCCACATTAAGTGGCCTCCTGTTCGTGCGGAACTCGCGATAAACCTAAGCCGGTGCCCCCGCTCTCCCGGGGGCTGTCGTGGCTTGGCCGTTGCACGCGGCTCGCTTTCCGGAACGGGGCTGACGGACACGTTCCGAAATCTACCACCGTCGCTGTGCAGGGTGTCTATAAAGAGCCGTGGCCAAAAAACATCAAATATGAGTACTGATACTCTTTTAGTAGCAGTAATTTTGATCACATTTAAGGTGATTTGACGTGTCGATCGAGCAGATAAGCTGCCGTATCTCCTCAAGTGTTCATTAAAGGAAGACCTTGATGCGAATAAATCTCATTAAGATCTTCTTTTATTAACGAAAATAATATAGCTACAACGGTAACAGTACTCATATTTGCCGTTTTTTGGCCACAGTCCTTCGGAGGGGTAGTGTCGAGAAAGTTGGTGTAGCGTCCGATCCGAAGCGAGTCG
>NZ_QRJA01000047.1:0-5585 GCF_003471405.1 Collinsella sp. AM20-15AC | reverse complement strand
TGTGCGGATGAATGTGGGAAGTGTTCGGATGAAGTTGCCAATCAAGGGGTAAGATCACTTGATACACCACAGCGAGGAAGGTTATTGCATTTCCCTGTCTTTCGTGGTAAAATGTAGTTGTAAACCACCAGAGAAACCAATCTAATTTTACCGTTGATAGCCATTTCCTTGATAGCCAAATGATAGCAAAAGTTCGGCAAGCCCATAGGATAAGGATAATAGGTATCAGGAAAAATCAAATGATATCAAATCTCCCAAACAAAAGCGTTTAGAATTAAGTTTCATTTTGCGAGTGGGAATAGAACAGACGTTCGATAAAATAATATAGTATCAGATAGCGGGCACGGTTTCAATTGAATCCGTGCCCGCTGCTGTATGCGTATCCTTGCATGCCCAATATGCGCCGTAAAAGCCGTCTTCTTCGACGTCAAAGTGAATGCGCTTCGTTTTTGCCTCTCAAAATCTTATTTTCACGATTTGCATTTTCATCCCGTTGTCACCGACCCTTGCGAGAAACCGGAAAAAGCCGCTGACAGAAGGGTCTCTCAAATCGTTGTAGCCCAGCATATAGCCGCGACTCGTGACCTGCAGACGGCTGTCCCACGTGCCGATTTCCTTGGCGGCATCCGAAACCGCAAAATATGCCCCCACATCCTTGATTTTTGCAGTCTTAAGCCATGTTTTTGCGATCATCTTTACCGCCGTCCGATTGGCAGCATCAAAGACCAGCACACTGCCGGGGAAAGCGTCCGCCATCCCCCGCACCAGTTCCCGGACCTGCTGGGTCAGAAAGTAATAGAACACCCCGGAGGCAAAGAACACCGCCCCGCGGGAGGCATCGATTTTGCTAAACCATGCGGTGTCTTTCAGGTCGCAGGGGATATTTTGTTCTCGATCCCCGGCGGGCAGTAGCTGCTGCCGCAAGGCAATCACATCCGGGAAGTCCAGATTGTAGATCTTGCATCTACCGTTGTCGCAGGTTCTGCCGGTGTTGTCCAGCCCGCAGCCCAGATTGACCACCGCCGCATTGGGGTGGCCTTTCAGGTAATCCCGCACCTCGAAAGCAAGATCACTCTGCCGTGTGGCCACCTCCAGCGCACCAAAGCGCTGCATCAGGCTGCTGGAGTTTTTCTCTGCCTCTGAAAAGTCGTAGTCGATCTGGTCGAGCAGGCGAACCGCTGTTTCATCCCTGTAAAGGTTCGGGTACAGCTCCGTACACAGCTTCCGGGAATACAGCGGGAGGATCAGCGTCTCCTGCACGGTGTTTTTCTCAATTTTATATTTCATAGGTTTCTTCCTCAGTGAATAAAAACTGTCATAATTGCCGCCAGCATAGCCGCTATGACCGTCATGCCTATCGCCATGTGCAGGATGGATGCAAAAACGCCCGTGCTTGATGCCCTTACTTCCGCGCCGTGACGCAGAGCCACTTTTTCTTTTTGCGTATCTGCACCTCGTGAAAACCCGCCTGCTCCAAACACGCCTTTAATTCAATGTCCTTGTAGATGGTCATGCCGCCGATGATCTGCGTCCACCTCTCGTCCCTGTCTGTATCGCCATTGCTCTCGTTGCAGATAAGAATTTTCCCGCCTGGCTTCAGCGTCCGCCAGACCTCACGGAAGCATCGGGGCAAATCAGGCCAAAAATAGACGGTCTCAAAGGCCGTGGCAGCATCGAAGTAGCTATCCTCAAACGTCATATCCGCCACACTGCCTTGCAGAACGGCGCAACGCCCCTCCTGAATTGCAGTTCGGTTGAGCTTTCTAGCCTTCTCCACGCTGACGGGCGAATAGTCGATGCCCTTGACGACGCCATACGGGCATTTTTTCAGCAGCCGTTTTATGTTTGCCCCGCCGCCGCAGCCGCAATCCAGCACCTTTGCGTTTGGCGTAAGTCGTAGAAATCGAAGCCCCCACCGCGCCACAGGGCTGTGGCCCAGATTCATCATGGCAACCATAAGTTTTCCGCCGAGGCCCACGGGCTTGCGGGTGTTTTCAAAGAACGACATCTGGCGCCTCCGATTTTGTGCATTCCGCATAGGTCAACGGGAACGAGGCCTTCAGCACCGCGCTTTTCTGCACCGCCCAGCCGTTTTGACGCAGGAAACGTAGGTATTCCTCGCTTGTCCACCTGCTGTGGAGGGGGAATCCCGCCATACTCATGAAAAAGGCTTTTGCCTTGCCGGAAACCGAGCTCCCCGCGTGGGTGAAGGTTGGCGCGATGAGCACGCCGTCGTCCTTCAGCACCCGCCTGATTTCTTGCAGGGCCTTTTCCGGATGCGGCACTATGTGAAGCGCGTTGGACGCGATCACCACTTCGAAGGACTTCTGTGCATAGGGCAGGCGGAACATATCTTGTACGGAAAAGTGCAGCTTTGCGGATTGATTGTCCCGCTTTGCTTCAAGGATCATCTGTGCAGAAGCGTCCGTAGCCTCGATGTGCACCGCCGCATCCACGATGCTCTTTGCGATAAGCCCCGTGCCGGTGGCAACCTCCAGTACGGTTTTTGCTTTCACCACCGGCCTGATCAGCTCATACATCTTCTCATACGCCGCCCGGTCCTTTCGCATGAAACGGTCGTACCGACCGGCATTCTTGTCCCAGAAGCCCTTGCGTTCGTGCATGGCTATCGCCCCCCAAACAGTTAGAGCAATCTAACTATAACACACGAATCATGCAGTAAGATAAGGCTAACCTTATTTCTTGGCCAAGACGCATCTCTTCGGTTTTGCTTATAACGGTGTGAGTCAGATACTAAGCTGGAGCTGAAGAAGGAGCTTGGCGGACAGGTAGGTCGATACCGGTTCCCGGAACGGTGATCCAGCCAATTACACCAGGGCTCTAGTCATGCAGGTAAACCCAATCCATGACGGGAAATAGGTCCTTTTCTCTAGCTCGACGTCTTTCGGAGCTTGACGATTTGGACTGATGGAGGTGAGAAGTCCCTCACTGCGCCAATACCAGAAGATTGCGCTATAGACATCTCTCCGACCCTTTGAATCACCCCTTTTCACGCCACCCGCTACGAACCCCGGCGGAAACTAGGGAGTGATTAAAAAGGCGACCTGCGGTTTTGCGAATCAATTGAGTCATTCACAAAATCGCGAATCAAGGGCGTGATTCGCCCAAATTGCGCACGAATCAGCCCTTAGGCGGTACGACGCGACACGCATCGACAACACTCGGCCTGGATTAGTCACTGAGCGGGAATAGCGGGAACTGGCTTTTGAACTCGCGTTTTGATACCGTCGAGTACCGCCTGATGCTGTTTCGGCGCCGCCATAGAGTAAAGCCACCAGCGAAATAACGGGAATAAAAGCCTCCGGACCCTCTGGTTCGGAGGCTATCTTTTTGCATATCTGCCTAAAACGACTCCTTGCCAAAGCCCCTTGAGCATCGGGCGGCATTATTGAGTGTGGGCGTTATCGTAGGTATCTTTGATTTCTTCTGGCAAATTATCGGGAATCAGCGCCTTCACTCTATCCTCGTTGCCATCTTGGATTGCCTGCTCGTAGTACCAGCATTTGAACTTCAGCATGTCGAGCGCGCGGTTCATGTTCACGATCTCCGACTCCATGTGGGCCTTGCGCTCCTCGAACATGGCCTTGCGTTTGGGGTATGTTGAGGGACCCTCTGCGCACCATTCCATGAACAGCCGGATGTCCTTGATCTCCATTCCAGCCTTCTTTAGGCATTCGATGACCCGAAGCGCTTCGAGTTCCGTATCGCTGAATCGGCGAATGCCGGATGCCCGCTCCAGCCCCGGGAACAATCCCTGCTTGTCGTAATATCGCAGCGTTGAAGCGGGCAAACCGAACATTTCCGCCACCTGTCCGATTGTGTACATGGCTCCTCCGAAACAATGTCGAATTCATTCCTTGACCTAAAGTCAGGTTTAGGTATTACCTTCATTCTCGTCAATGTAAATCGGGAGCGCAAGGGGTATTCCGTAATGGGCAAAACGGTTTTGATAGTTTCTTCAAGTCCACGAAAGAATGGCAATTCCGAGACGCTGGCGGAGGCTTTCGCCAACGGCGCGCGGGAGGCAGGTCACAGCGTTGAGACCGTGCGTCTGCGCGAGAAGCAAATGGGCTTCTGCAGGGGCTGCCTTGCCTGCTTAAAGTTGGGGCGTTGCGTCATCCAAGACGATGCCGTGGAAATTGCCGCCAAAATGCACGATGCGGATGTGCTGGTGTTTGCAACGCCCGTCTACTACTACAGCGTCTGCGGCCAGCTCAAAACCATGCTGGACCGCGCTAACCCGCTTTTTGGCTCCGATTATGCATTCACCGAGGCATATCTGTTGGCGACGGCGGCGGAGAACGGGCGCTCGACCTTCGACGGGGCGAAAAAGGCGATGCAGGGATGGGTTGACTGTTTCTCCCGCTGCACGCTCGCTGGAACGGTTTTCGCCGGCGGCGTGAACGGCGTGGGCGAAATCGCCGGGCATCCCGCTCTGGAGCAGGCGCGGCGAATGGGCATGGGAATCTAGCCGGGCTGTTTGGCCGCGCGGAAACAGATTTGTGCCAAAACTATCGACAGGAGGAAATCGATCATGGCAGTTAAACAGACGGCAGGCAGAGACGCCCTGGGGGAGTTCGCTCCCAAATTCGCACAGCTCAACGACGACGTGCTGTTCGGCGAGGTGTGGAGCCGAGAGAGTGAGCTCTCCCTGCGCGACCGCAGCGTGGTGACGGTGGTTGCCCTGATGTCGCAGGGGCTGACGGACTCTTCGTTCAAATATCACCTGATGTCCGCAAAGAACAATGGAGTGACCAGGACGGAGATAGCGGAAATCCTTACGCACGCGGCGTTTTATGCGGGTTGGCCCAAGGCGTGGGCTGCCTTCCGCATGGCGAAGGAGGTCTGGGCGGCCGACGATGCCGCCGACGCAAGGGCTCAGCACCAAAACGAGATGGTTTTCCCCATCGGTGCCCCCAACGACGCCTTCGCGAAGTACTTTATCGGGCAAAGCTACCTCGCGCCCCTTTCCACCGAGCAGGTCGGTGTCCACAACGTGACGTTCGAGCCCGGCTGCCGCAACAACTGGCACGTCCATCACGCCAAAAGCGGCGGTGGGCAGATCCTCGTCTGCGTGGCTGGTCGAGGGTTTTACCAGGAGTGGGGAAAGCCGGCACAGGAGCTGCGCCCCGGCGACGTGGTCAACATCGCCCCGGGGGTGAAGCACTGGCACGGCGCCGCGCCCGACAGCTGGTTCTCGCATCTCGCGTTGGAGGTTCCGGGCGAGGAGACCTCCAACGAGTGGCTGGAGCCCGTGGGCGACGATGCATACCTTAAAGCGACCAACAAGGAGGCTTAAGCACCGTCGCCCGTCCGCGCCGCCGAGAGCAGCGCGCCCAAATCTGCCTGAATCGCCCCTGCCTTGCTTCCGAGCTGCAGCGGAGCCGAGCCGTTCGAGATGTTGACGCTCAACAGGTGCGCATCCGGCAGCTTCGCGGTCATGCTCCAGAACGGGAGCGTGATGACGCCGGGGGTCATCTCGCCCACGCCGAGCTCCAGCAACAGCACGCGGCGATCGCTGCGCTCGCGCACGAAGCGCTCGTATCGTCCGAGGCTCTCGCGCC
>NZ_QRJA01000046.1:0-6248 GCF_003471405.1 Collinsella sp. AM20-15AC | reverse complement strand
TTGGTTTTGGAAGTTCGCGAAGCCCACTTCCAAAACCAAGCACCCTGCCCCGTCCCTCGTCCGTACGTATTCCCCGCTGAGCGGGTCATAGATGCCATGCACCGATGTGCTAAAGTGACGGCTTGAAATTGGTGCTATATTCAGCTTGAGTTGTTTAATGCTAGTACGGGAGGCTGATATGGGGCTGTTCAAGAAGAAAAACCCGCAGGATGCCTTTGATCCCGATGTGTTTACCATCACGGATACGATTTTGGACCCGCCGCGGTTTACGTTTTTGCCGGCTATCTACCAGGATGCCACGCGTCGCAAGTGGGCCGTGCATCAGCGTGGTGCAGAGCCTAAGATTTTTGACTATGCGGACGTGTTGCAGTGCGAAGTAGCCGAGGCGGGCGATCCGGAGGCCGAGGAAGTGACTTCAAAACAGGAATTTGCCCAGCGTATCCTGGCAAATCCTGCCAAGGCGGCGAAAATAAACGCTGCCAAGCGTAATATGTGTCTTGGTATGGGCGTTGTTGTGGCGGTTCAGACGGGAAAAGACGAGGTTTCCAAATTAGAGATTCCCGTTATGACCGACGAAGTTAAACGCGATTCAAGTCTATATAAGTCGTATCGGAATGTCGCCGAGAAGATCAAGGCCGAATTTGATGCCATGGGAGGGCTGGCCTAATTTTGGCGGCATACGTTTCTGAATGAGGAGTCTGTGCAATGGCAGGCGAATCTTATGCAATTCCCCCCAAAGATCGTGCTGTTGAGGGAATTCTTTGGTATATCCAGCACCATCAGCTTGCCGGCGGGGATCGCCTGCCGGCCGAGCGCGTGCTGTGCGAAGAGATTGGCGTTTCGCGTACAGCGTTGCGTGCCGGTATCACGCGGCTCATCTCGTGTGGAACGCTCGAGAGCCGTCGCGGATCGGGTACGTATGTGTGTCCTCCCAAGCCGCTAAACATCTTTCAGGAAACGTATAACTTTTCCGATGCTGTGCGGACTGCCGGTCTGCACCCCTCTTCTCGTCTGGTTTCCACCGGGACCATCGAGGCGGATGAGGCGCTTGCCGACAAGCTTGGGGTGTCTGTAGGCGCTCCTTTGCTCCGCATGCAGCGCGTTCGACTTATTGAGGGCGAGCCGGCGTCAATCGAGACCGCTCACGTTAACCTGTCCCTGTGCCCATCGCTTACCGAGCACGATTTTGAGTGCGAGAGCCTTTACGATGTCTTGCTCAAAGAAGGCGGCGTGCGTGTTGAGCATGGACGTGAGCATATCTCTATCTCGCGTTTGAACGTCGAAGAGGCCGAGCTGCTCCAGCAAGAAGAGGGAACGCCGGTGTTCTATGAGAGCTCGATTGAATTTGATAAGGACATGCGTTTTGTGGAGCATTGCAAATCGGTGATTTTGCCCACAAAGTTTCGCTTTGCCGATAACGGCGAAGAGAACGGCATGAGGAGTGTGGCAGGTGAACAATGGCTGAAACAGTAGATGCCACCCCGGTTTATATGCGCATTCGACGCCGCATCGAGGAGCGTATCGAGCGCGGTACATATCCCACGGGTTCCATGATTCCGTCCGAAAAAGACCTCGCCGAGGAATTTGGTACGACACGCTTGACCATCCGAAGCGCTGTCGATGAGCTGGTTCGGCGCGGGCAGATTCGCCGTGTTCGGGGGAAAGGTGCCTTTGTGGCGCAGAAAGTACCTGCTTTTTTTGAACGCACGGGCGGTTTCCGTGAATCGGTCCGTGCTTCGGGCGGCGAGCCGTCCGTCCGTATTCTCGCACGTTCCAAGCGTTATGCGGGGCCATACTACGCTGACCTGTTTGGCATCGCCGAGGACGACCTGCTCTATTCCATTCGACGCCTGAACTGCATAAACGGTAGCCCCGTATCGATCGAGACGGCGCTGATTCCCTGCCTGCTGTTCCCAACCATCGAAGATATTGACGTGTCGGTCTTCAGCTTGTACGAGACCTATGAGATGCTGGGCCGAAAGCCAGTTATGGCACAGGAAAAGCTCGATATCGAAGCGCTGGGCGCACGAGATGCCGGCCTGCTTGGACTGGAGCAGGGTGATCTTGCCTTGACGCTGGAGTGCGTAAGCTTCGATGCGAGCGGCCAGGCGATCGAGTACGTCAAGTCGTTTAACCGCGGTGATGCGGGTGGATATACCTATACGTACTAGCTGGTTTTTTGCATAACGGGCTGAAAAGTTGACGGAATTTTGATTCGTTGAGCAGACCGTATATACAACCTTACATGGCTCAAAATCGACCGTTCGCCGATGGGGATAAATTAATCGACAAAGAGGTATCAAAAAGCCGTAACCTGTAACTGTGATTGGTATCAAATACTAATGATTTGTTACGAGGTGAGACGATGAAGATGCTCGATTACGTTCAGCTTGCCCATGTGCGTATGGGGGAGAACCTCGAGCGTTCGTCTGAGCTGGTAGCGCAGCTCGTTGATATTTTCCAGTCCGGCTCTTTTGATGCACTGCGCATCGTTGCTTCGGGTTCGTCGCGCCATGCCGCCGATTGCGCCCGCGATTACCTGCAAGATGCGCTGCAGATGCAGGTGTCCGTTGTGACGCCCGAGGCCTTCGTCGATTTTGAACACACCTATCCGCAGCATGCGCTCAACATCGCCGTCTCGCAGAGCGGCTATTCGACCAATACGATTGCGGCGCTCGATTACATGCGTGCACACGATATGGCTGCAGTTGCGCTCACGGCAAACGTCGAGGCACCCATCAAGGAACACGCTGACATCGTTCTTGACTACGGTGTGGGTGTCGAGTCGGTGGACTTTGTGACTCTGGGCGTCGAGGTTCTCGTTGAGTACCTGGTGCTCTTTGGTATTTACGGCGGTCAGGCGCGCGGAACGATTGACGCCAAGGGCGTTGCTCAGCGTCTTGATGACCTGCGCGAGGCTATCCAGGCTAATGCCGTGATGTGCAAGACCGCCGAGGCATATGTCCAAGATCACATGCTCGAGCTTTCTGAGCACATGCCCGCCATGGTCGTCGGCAACGGCCCCAACTATGGTGTTGCCGAGGAGGCAGCGCTCAAGCTGAGCGAGACCATCAAGATTCCTGCCATGCATCACGAAGGCGAGGAGTTCGTCCACGGTCCCGAGATGCAGATCGTTCCGGGCTATCTGGTGTTTATCGTCGACGATCCGCAGGGGTCGGAGCGTCTTGCGAATATCGCCGATGCGCTATCGAACGTTACGGCAAAAACGGTGCTGCTCACGGCCCATCCCAAGGGTAGGGCTCACGAGGTTGCGGTGCCTCAGGTGGCTCCGCTGCTCAGCGCAATTCCCAATCTTGTGTTCTTCCAGACGATTGCGGCCATGATTGCCGAGCGTCTGAAGTCATGGAACGTGCACCCGTATCTCGATACCGTCTCCAAGCAAATGGAGGTCAAGGCAGAGGGCTACGAAGAGTCAGTCAATGCGCTTAAGGCCAAAGCGGCTGAGTGTTACGGAATGTAAGCGGGTTTTGATGCCCGTTGGCATGGGGGATGTGGAAACAACCCCAGAAAGGAGAGACAAATGAAGGAAACCGAGAAGATCGAGATCATGCATTTCGACCAGGAGGGCTATCTCGAGGACGGCAAGGCGCTCTACGAGACCGGCAAGAAGATGACCGCGCTCGCCGACAAGGTCGCCGACGAGGGCTACGACGCCGTGTTCCTGATGGGCGTCGGCGGCACCTGGGACGAGCTCATGCAGCTCGAGTACCTCATGAACAAGTTCGGCGACCGCGACCTCGAGGTCTACCTGATCCACGCCGCCGAGTGGAACGTCATGGGCCACAAGCGCATGACCGAGAAGTCCGTCGTGCTCACCGCCTCCGAGTCCGGAACCACCCCCGAGGTCCTCGAGGCCGTCAAGAAGATGAAGGGCATGGGCGTGCGCGTCTACGCCATGACCAAGCCCGAGGGCCCCATCGGCCAGGCTGTCGGCGCCGAGAACTGCGTCGCCATGGCTTCTGACCATGGTTCGGGCGGCTGCGAGAAGGGCTACTACCTCGCCGACTGCTTCGGCCTGCGCCTGCTCAACCGCCGCGGCTGCTTCCCCAAGTTCGATCTGTTTATCGAGCAGACCAAGGACATCTGGAAGGACATGCTCGATATCCGCAAGCGCTTCGAGCCGCGCGCCGAGGAGCTCGCCAAGAAGTACGCCCTGGCCCCCTACACCATGTTCATCGGCTCCGGCGCCCTGTGGGGCGAGACCATCCTGTTCTCGATGTGCATCCTGGAGGAGATGCAGTGGAAGCGCACCCGCTACATCACCTCGGCCGACTTCTTCCACGGCACCCTCGAGCTCGTGGAGCCCGGCGTCCCCGTGTTCCTGTTCATGGGCGAGGACGAGAACCGCAAGCTCGACGAGCGCGTCCGCGCCTTCCTGACCCGCGGTGTGACCGGCGACACCGACATCAACATCATCGACACCGCCGAGTTCGCGATCCCCGGCCTTGACGACGAGTTCCGCGTCATCGTGTCTCCGTGGATTCTGACGGTGCTCGTTACCGACCGCCTGGCTCGCTACTACGAGACGGTCACCAAGCACAACCTCAAGTATCGTCGCTACTATCACCAGTTCGACTACTAAAGAAAACGGGTGCGGGAACGCGCCGGGCTATTGAGAGGAACACAGAATGAGGCAGTACATCATCGCCAGCCATGCGCACTTCGCTACCGGCATCAAGGAGAGTGTCGAGCTGCTCTCGGGCGCTCGCGACAACGTCCACGATCTTTCGATGTTCGTCGATGACCGCATGGACGTGGCCGAGGAGGCCCAAAAACTGCTGGCAGACATGGCTGCCGACGATGATGTCGTTGTCTGCACCGACCTCTTTGGCGGCAGCGTCAACAACGAGTTCACCAAGATCGTCCAGACGCGTCCCCGCACGTACCTCGTTACCAACATGAACCTTCCTCTGCTTATCCAGCTGCTGTTCTCTGACGAGTCGGCGCCGGTTGAGGAGACGATTCGCGCCATCGTCGCTGCGGACGATACGCGCGTGAAGTTTGTCAACGATTTTTTGGTCGATGACGAAGAGGAAGAAGAGTTCTAATCCGCAGCACCTACTGACACGCCGTAAGACGGCACAAGACCTTTGGGGGGTCACATTATGATTCAGCTACTTCGCGTCGACCATCGCCTGCTTCATGGCCAGGTCGCGGTCTCTTGGGTCCAGGGCCTTGGCTCCAACTGCATTTTCTGCGTGGGCGATAAGGTCGCCAACGACCCGGTGTGGAAGACGACGCTCAAGATGGGCAAGCCTGCCGGCTGCAAGCTCGTCATCAAGGATATGGCGAATGCCATCGAGGCCATTAACTCGGGTGTGACTGACAAATACAAGATGATTATCTGTGTCGCCACCATCGCTGAGGCAAAGCAGCTTGTTGAAGGCTGCCCGCAGATCAAGTCGGTCAACCTGGGCAACACCAAGCCCAAGGACGAGAAGCGCCCCGATGCTCGTCAGGTCTCTCGTCAGATCTTCCTGACTGCAGCCGAGGAGGCCGATGTGCGTGAGATGCTGAACAACGGCGTCGAGGTCGAGATCCGTCCTCTGGCCGATGACCCCAAGGTTGACTGCGCAAGCGTGCTATAGGCGTTCAATTTCGAAGAGTCTGAGCTCTTCGTAGTGTCCTATTAGGAAAGGGGGATATATGCTTACCCAAGCAATCCTCATCGGACTTATCGCCGCATTTGGTAAGTTCGACTTCCAGCTCGGTACGCTCTATGCGTTCCGCCCCATCGTCCTGTGCCCGCTCGTGGGCCTGGTGCTGGGGGACCTGCAGTCCGGCCTCGCGATCGGCGCCAGCCTGGAGCTTCTGTTCATGGGCTCGATCTCCATCGGCGCCTACGTGCCGCCTGATGAGACGATCGGCGGCGTGCTCGCCTGCGCCTTCGCTATCCAGTTGGGCCAGAGCACCGAGGCAGCCATCGCGCTCGCTATGCCCATCGCCACGCTGTGCCTTGCCATCAAGAACATCCTCAACGCCGCCCTGCCGATTCTGGTTGACCGCGCTGATGTCTTCTCCGGCCAGGGCAACCTTAAGGGTGTCTATGCGATGCACTTCCTGATCGGTTTGACCGGTATCATCATGGCGTTCCTGCTGTGCTCGCTGTCGTTCTATCTGGGTGCTGACGCCATCCAGGGCATGCTCGACTTCATCCCGCCCTTTGTCCTTGCTGGCTTTGGCGTTGCCGCCAACATCCTGCCGGCCATGGGCTTCGCCATGCTCGG
>NZ_QRJA01000045.1:0-7352 GCF_003471405.1 Collinsella sp. AM20-15AC | reverse complement strand
TGGAATGGAGAAGGGGGAGGCCTCGCGGCCTCCCCCTTTTTTGCGTTCACGGGCTTTTGTCTCACATAGTAGCTGTGTTTTATAACCCTCGTTTGTCGCATCTTCTGTGAACGGGCTACAATAACTTAGTCTGTGCGATATGGAGGTGAACATGGCTGAAGCTGGTATCGGCGTTGATATCGTCGAGATTTCCCGCATGAAATCAATTCTTGAAAAGACGCCGTCGTTTGCTCGGCGTGTGTTTACCGAAGAAGAGCGTGCGTATTGCGATGCATCATCGCGTCCCGCTGCTCACTATGCGAGCCGCTTTGCTTCGCGCGAGGCGGTGCTTAAAGCTCTCGGCACGGGTTTTAGTCAAGGTGTAGGTCGCAAGGATGTTTCGGTAACGCGTGATAAACTCGGCAAACCGAAGGCTTTGCTTTCTGGTCGTGCTCTCGAAATCGCCCAGGATTTGGGTGTTGTCGAGGTCGCTCTTTCTATTACCCTTACGGGTGACTTGGCTGTCGCTAATGCCATTGCAATCACCGAGGATGCTCGACCTAAGCCTAAGGAAGAAAAAGTGAGCAACAAGAAACGCGTTGCGCAGACATTTAAAGAGGCTCGCTCTGTTTTAGATGAGCTTGAACAGCTGCAGAATTCAGCATTGACGGAGCACCTGGGCGATGCTTCGCAAGATACGCTAGGAGCATAGATGAAACCGGTTTTGAGTACCGAAGAAGTCGTTCGTCTCGAGGATATCATCGAACGCGAAGGGACTTCGAAGGCCGAGCTTATGGAGCTAGCGGGTGAGTTTGCCGCCAACGAGGTCTTGAAGCTCAATCCCGATCGGGTTCTCGTTCTGGTCGGTTTTGGTAATAATGGCGGCGACGGTTGGGTTGCCGCCGATATCCTGAGCCACAAGGGTGTGGACGTGGATATCGTTTCTCCGGTTGAGCCGGATGAGATTCCTGCTGCTCTGGCACGTCATGTTGCTCGTCGAACTGCCGGCCGCGATGTGCACGTTTGCGTCGGTCCCTCGCGTGACGAACTCGAGGTTTTGATCGATAAGGCCGATGTTGTTGTCGATGCCATTTTTGGTACCGGTTTCCACGGGAATCTGCGTGCGCCGTTTTCCATTTGGATTCCTACGGTCAATGAATGCGCCGATTGTGTCGTATCCATTGATGTCCCCTCGGGCCTGAATGCCGAGACGGGCGTTGTTGATGACGACTGCATTCGTGCCGAGCGCACGGTGACGATGATTGCGCCCAAGATTGGTCTGTATAGCGCTGATGGTCCTGAGTATGCTGGCGATTTGATCTGCGGCAATCTTTACGACCGTCTTGACGAGGTCATCGATGATGTCGACCACGCCGCCGAGATTGTCGAGCCCGGTGACTTAGTTGATTACTTTGCTCCGCTACCATCGAATATCGATAAGTATTCCCGTGGCTCCGTGCTTATTGTCGCCGGATCTGCGCAATATCCTGGTGCTGCCATTATGGCGGCCAAGTCTGCAGCTCGCGCGGGTGCTGGTTACGTGGCAGTCGCGGCTCCTGACGCCTGCGCCAATCTCATTCGCATGGCACTTCCTTCGATTCCGGTCTTTGCTATTCCGTCTGATTCCCGCGGCTCCTTTGGCGCCGCTGCGCGCATGACGGTGTGCGAGATCGCAAAGAAGTACAGCTGCGTGCTGTGCGGTCCCGGTATGACGACGTCTGCTGGCGCTATGCAGGTGGTTTCGGGCTTGCTCGAGCTTGATGTACCGCTAATTTTGGACGCCGATGCACTCAACTGCCTTGCTAAGATTGCCATTGACGGTATTGATAGTAACCCCGAGATGTATCGTCGTGAGCAGCCGTTGGTTATGACGCCGCACTATCGTGAGCTTTCGCGTCTGGTTGCCGGTGACGAGGTGAACGACCTTGGTACCGCGATTGCAGCTGCGCAGAAGGTTGTCTGGGCTGCAGGCTCCGACAATCTGGTGGTCATAGCCAAGGGGCCGACGACGGCTATCTGTGGCGTTGAGCGCGTGCTGCTGCCACTCTCGGGTCCGGCTTCTCTGGCAACTGCCGGTTCTGGTGATGTTCTCGCGGGTATATTGGCCGGCACGCTTGCCACCATGCGCGACGAGATGGATCGTTGGGAGCTGCTGTATTCGTACGCCGTCGCACTTCACAGCTACGCCGGTTTTGCCGCGGCGACGGAGTATGGTGAGAAGAGCGTTGTCGCGACCGATCTTATCGACTTGATCGGTCCTGCCATGGAGCTGGCGGCAAAGGATGCGCTCGAAGATCTGGGAATCATGGACGAAGGGTCGGATGACTAATCATGAATAAAGCCGATTTGACGCGCTGGTCCTGGGTCGAGATCGACCGCGGGGCGCTCCGTCGCAACACGAGAGCCTATAAGAACTTGTTGAATCCGCGTCAGCGCCTGTGCTGCGTGGTCAAGGCCGATGCTTATGGTCATGGAGCTGTTGAGTGCGCTAAGATCATGTATTCGGCTGGTGCCGACATGTTTGCCGTGGCGACGGTCAACGAGGGCGTTGGGCTCCGTCAGGGCGGAATTACTAAGCCCATCCTGATTCTAAGCGAGCCGCCTATCGAGGCTATTCCTGCATTGCTCGAGTTCGATATCATGCCCTCGGTCTATACGTCCGATTTTGCTCTCGCGTATGGCGAATGCGCCGTCGCGGCGGGCAAGGTGGGCAAGTACCATCTTGCCATCGAGACGGGCATGAATCGTATCGGCGTTCACTACACACAGGTGCTCGACTTTGTCCGCGGCATCAGCTTCCATCGCGGTATTCAGTGCGACGGCGTATTTACGCACTTTGCCACGGCCGATGAACCTTCGGGTTGGGACTACAAGCTGCAGTGCCAGCGTTTTACCGAGGCCGTTCAGGCCATTAAGGACGCAGGTTTTGAATGCGGTATCGTGCATTGTGCCAATACGCCATCCTCGATGCTCGATTCTTCAATGCACTTTGACATGATTCGTGCCGGCATCGGTTTGTATGGTCTGCAGCCATGTGAGCTGAGTGGTCGTGTGATGCAGCTTGATCCCGTCATGAGCGTCCACGCGCGTGTGACGCGCGTGGCGCATCCTGCGATGGGCGAGGGCGTGGGCTACGGCTTTACCTACCGCGTACCGCGCACGCGCGTTCAGATCTGCACCCTTCCGATCGGTTATGCCGATGGCCTTTCGCGTACGCTTTCCAATCGTATGGACGTGCTGTATCGCGGCGAGCGTGTGCGTCAGGTGGGCAATATCTGCATGGACCAGTTTATGGTCGCCATTCAGTCCAACCCGGCGCATGAGATTCCCGAGGCCGAGTATGGTGACGAGATGATCATTGTCGGCCGCGATGGAGATGCCGAGATTACCATGGACGAGATGGCGCGCCTACGCGGCACGATTAACTACGAGGTCGCTTGCGGCTTTGGTATGCGTCTCGACAAGGTCTACGTGTAGGAGTCGCTATGGGCGTCATGCACATTCCCGGCCATAGCCATCAGGCGCCGCGTGAGGTCGCACTCGAGGAGATCGAGGCCGTTCTGGGCGATTGTCACCTTTGCCAGCTTTACCAGTCGCGCCACAACATCGTGTTTGGCGTGGGAAACCCCCGCGCTCGCGTGATGTTTATTGGCGAGGCGCCGGGCCGTAATGAGGATTTGCAGGGCGAGCCCTTTGTGGGGGCGGCAGGCGAGGACCTCAACGGCATTTTGTCGCTGGCGGGGCTCAAACGCGAAGACGTCTACATTGCCAACGTGCTTAAGTGCCGCCCGCCGGGAAACCGCAATCCGCGCCCCGAGGAAGTGCTGGCTTGCTCACCGTTTTTGCGCGAGCAGATTCGAAGCATCTGGCCCGATATCATCGTGACGCTCGGCAACCCCGCAACGCACTTTGTGCTCAAGACCGAGATCGGCATTACCAAGCTGCGCGGCAGGTTCCATCAGATGGGGCACTTTGTGGTGATGCCCACTTTCCATCCGGCAGCAGCGCTACGCAATCCAGCGTGGCAGGAGCTGCTGGAGGAAGACTTTAAGATGCTGGGCGACTATCTGGGGCGACATCCCGCACCAGAGGACGCCTCGGAATAATAAGGAGCATATATGTCCCTGGAGCGCCTGGGGGTAGGTACTTACAAAACGACTTGCGCTGCCGATACGGAGTACTTTGGCGAGCTAATTGCACCGTGCCTTGAGGACGGAGATGTGCTCATCCTGACCGGTGGCCTGGGAGTGGGCAAAACTCACTTTACCAAGGGCGTCTCGCGCGGGCTGGGCGATGGGCATATGGTTACGAGTCCTACGTTTGCGCTCATGGCCGTTCACGATCAAGGTCGTATTCCGCTGTTTCACTTTGATCTATACCGCTTGGAGCATGCCTACGAGCTCGAGGATACGGGCATTTTCGATGTGCTGGGCTATGAGGGTGCTTGCCTGCTGGAATGGGGCGAACAATTCCAGGACGAGCTGACGGATGAGTATCTTTCGGTGACGCTCAAGCGTGATGAGGGCGACAGCGATGTGCGAACGATAACGCTCGAGGCGCACGGTGACCGCGCAATGGAGCTTTCCCATTTGATTGATAAGGCTGTACAAGATGAGCTTGCATAACGACAACGCGCTGGTGGTGGCGCTCGATACCTCGACCGACATGCTTGCCTGCGCGGCAAGCTGGATTGATGGGCAGACGGGCGAGACGAAGCTCGCGAGTGGCGACCACATGTGTCGCCGTCACGCCAACGTTGAGCTCGTGAATACCGTTGATGGCGTGCTGGCTCAAGCCGGTCTGAATCGCAGCGATGTTGGTTGCTACGTGGTCGGCCGCGGCCCGGGGTCGTTTACGGGTGTGCGCATCGGCATCTCCACTGCCAAGGGCCTCGCATGTGGTGCCAATGTTCCGCTGCTGGGCGTGTCGACGCTTGACGCTTGCGCTTGGACGGCGTGGAAGGCTGGCGTGCGTGGCAAGCTTGGTATCTTGGCCGATGCTATGCGCGGTGAGGTATATCCGGCGCTGTATATGCTGGTCGATGAGGGTCCCGAGCGTCAATTTGAGCGCGAACACGTGGTCAAGGCCGCCGTGGCGCTCGATGAGTGGCGCCAAGCAGCGGACTGGGACCAGGTTCAGCTGACCGGTGACGGTCTTGTGCGCTATGGCAAGCTGCTGGGTGAGGACGAGACCGTCCGCTGCGTGGAGCGCGACCTGTGGTGGCCTTCGGGCGAGGGCTTGCTGCTCGCGCACGCTGCGGGCGACGGCGATCCGGCCCGCGTCCTGCCGATTTACACGCGCCTTTCGGATGCCGAGGAAAACGAGCGCAAGCGTCTTGGTCTTGCCGAGAGTGCGCACAGCGAAATTACGGGCGTTGCCGATGAGCTCGCCGGTCGTCATCTGCAGTTCCGTCCCATGGGCGCGGCGGATGCCGAGGGCGCGAGCGCGCTGGAGGCCGCCTGCTTTGAAGGTGCCGGACACGAGGCGTGGACGCCGGGCATGTTCCTGTCCGAACTGGGCGAGGACGTCGCTGCGCCGCGTAGTTGGTGGGTGGCACACGACGACGGCAAGCTGCTGGGCCTTGCCGGCGGTATGGTCGTGGACGGTGATGTGCAGATTCTGGATGTCGCCGTCGACCCGGCACATCGCCGTGAGGGCATTGCCCGCAAGCTGCTGTCGCACGTGAGCTATGATGCCCAGATGCTCGGCTGCACTACGGCTTCGCTCGAGGTCGAGGACGGTAACGAGGGAGCGATCGCGCTTTATAACGCTCTGGGCTTTACCGAGGCTGGCCGTCGTCGTGGCTATTACGGTGCCGGCAAGGACGCCATCGTCATGACGGCCCCACTTCCCCTCGTGCTTCCGGTCGATAACGCCTCGCCCGAGCCGACGGCAGCCGAGCAACGCGCATGGCCCCTGTCTGCGCCCAAGCGCTCTGCCGAGGAACGTGTCGAGATTGAGCATCGCCGCCTAGTGCTCGCTATCGAGAGCTCCTGTGACGAGACGGCGGTGGCGATTATCGATGCAGATGGCAATATGCTGGCCAACCAGGTGTCGACACAGATTGATTTTCACGCCCGCTTTGGCGGCGTGGTGCCCGAGATCGCCTCGCGCAAACACGTTGAGGTGATTGTGAGCGTCGTGGATGCGGCGCTCGAGGATGCCGCAGTATCGCTTGGTCTTGAGGGTGGAGCCATTGCCCCTAGCGAGCTTGCCGCCGTGGGCGTGACACAGGGTCCGGGCCTGGTGGGCGCCCTCGTGGTGGGCGTTGCCTTTGCTAAAGGCTTTGCCTACGCTGCCGGTAAGCCGCTCGTATGCGTCAACCATCTGGAGGGGCACCTGTTTGCCAACTTGCTGGCGCAGCCCGACCTCAAGCCGCCGTTTATCTTCACGCTCGTCTCGGGCGGTCATACCATGCTTGTTCACGTCAAGGCGTGGGGCGACTACGAGGTGCTCGGCGAGACGCTCGACGACGCCGTGGGCGAAGCCTTCGACAAGGTGGCAAAGGCGCTGGGCCTGGGCTATCCCGGTGGCCCCATCATCTCCAAGCTTGCCGAGACGGGCAACCCCCGCGCGATCGATTTTCCCCGCGCGCTTAACAGCAGGGGAGACTACCGCTTCTCGCTTTCGGGCCTCAAGACGGCGGTGACGCTCTGCATCGAGCAGGAGACCAAGGCCGGGCGCACGATTCACCTGCCCGATCTAGCGGCCTCGTTTGAGGCGGCGGTCTTTGACGTGCAGTACAAGAAGGCCAAAAACGCACTGCACGCTACCGGATGCAAGGAATACTGCATCGGTGGCGGCGTCTCGGCCAACCCGCATCTGCGCGAGATGATGATCAAGAAGCTTGGGCGTCAGGGGATCCGCGTAACGGTGCCACCGCTTTCGGCGTGCACCGACAACGCCGCCATGATCGCAGAGGTTGCCCGCCGTAAATTCGACCGAGGAGAAATCTCGCCGTTCGACGTCGACGCCGATCCAAACATGACGCTGTAGCTGGTACGGCGCGGTCCCCGGACGGAGGGGCCGGATATAAGGTTTCCTGCTCTACAGTCCTGCGCAAGACGAAGGCCACATTAAGTGGCCTTCTTTGCGTGCGGAACTCGCGATAAACCTTATATCCGGCCCCTCCGTCCGGGGACCTTTCTGTATCGATATAGCTTCTGAGCTGGTTTGGCGTCGACAACGTCCGGCAAGGTTAGCCAGCTGCGTCGAATTTCCGGCGTGCTTTAGCTGAAAGAAAAAGATGGTGTGCGGAGCTTTGCTCCGCATTTGGGATGGGAGCCCCTGAGAGCCGCGGGAGCCGGGCGGCGCATATGAACTTTATCGCGAGTTCCGCACGCAAAGGAAAGCACTTAATGTGCTTTCCGTCT
>NZ_QRJA01000044.1:0-9345 GCF_003471405.1 Collinsella sp. AM20-15AC | reverse complement strand
CGGCAGCGTCGCGCGCAGCCGACCGAGGGCGCCCGGAAGTGAGTAGGGCACCCATCTAACGACCGATTTCCAGCCAATTGCACAATACGTTGGCTCGTAACTCCATTTCCGTTGTCTTTTGCGCCTTAGTTTTGCACCTATAGCGCAAACCCAAGCGCGAGCAAAGACTTCGCACGATCGCATCAAGCTGCTCGGCATCGTTAAGCATGTCGTGCGTAACCAGGAAGACGTCATACCCCATACTTTGCAGCGCCGTCATGCGTTTGGCATCGTGGTCGAGCACGGCGCCTGATCCGTGGATGACCTCGCCCTGAATCTCCACGATGCCTGCCTTCATTATGGTTGGATTCACGATCACGATATCCCCGTAGCAGACTTTTTGCCCTGCAATGCTCTGCGCCGATGCGGTTAGCGGCGTAAGGTCGTTGACGTAAACGTTTCTAAAACCGGCGCCGCCGCGAGAGCGAGGAAGCGATAGCAATAAAATTCCTGCAACTTCGAGCGGAGAAGCGGCTATGCCCGTCACCAGCTGCGCGGCGTTGTAAAACTTCGTACCCCACTTTCGTTTTTTCATCTTACTGGCATACTCATGAAGCTCGTGTATTTCGATGAGCGGCTTCCTCATCCAGAGCGAAGTGCCCTTTAGCTTTGTGACCTCATTCGTTTTCTTTTGTCCATTGGGCCCCTTCGCATTCACCTGTTCTCTGACTTTTATGCGCGCATAAACGCGTTTCCAATGTGGTTCTTCTTGGCTTCCATCGAGGTCAAAGAGGGATTCGGTGGTTGCATTCTCGGCAGTGTCTTTGGCTTTGTCTAGCTCCGCTTCTGCTGCGGCGGTGAGCTCAAAGACTGAGAACCATCCGCAAAATTCGTACATGGCAAGGACAAGATCGGTTGGAGACACAAAGCGCGCCATGGTAAATAGCGTCGCAAGTGGATTGGTAACCCTAAAGCTCATCGCGGTTTCCAGCGTGCTATCCACTCCCGAAGCATCATCACAGTGGATTGTTGTCCGTAATCCCGAATGGTAGTTAACGCCACCGCGCACTGTGGTGGTAATAATCGGGGTCTTGAGGATATCGGTTACGAAAGGGGCTTGGGACAGGGCTCGCCAGCCTTCTTCGGAGTTGGGCAGGCGCGGGTAGAGGTCGCGCACCTGCGGTGGGCAGCGCCAGTAGCGGAATGCGGTGTTTGCGCAGACGATTTCGTCCATTTGCGTCTCCCCTGGTATCGGCCATTGGCCGCGCGGATTGCGGACATCGCCGATTATCTACTGGGGCATCATGCGGGTAAGTACCGGAAGCTGACCAAACGCTGGCCAATAGCTTGACGAGTTCTGCCAAAAATCCCTCGTGTGATAGAAATCTGCTGGAAGGAGCTCTGGGCGTGTGGTCCCTGTCTCCACATTTGCGCTCGTATCATATGGGTAATTCAATGAAAATACGCATGCGTTATATACAAAACGTGCAATGACGTCAGCAAAAAAGTTGTGATAAAAATTACGTCTTAGACGACTACGTTTTATTTTTGGTGTCACCCTTGGTGTCAAAAAGAAAAAGGCCAGAGATTTAACATCTCTGGCCTGTACTTTTGATGGTGGGCGATACAAGATTCGAACTTGTGACCCCATCCGTGTGAAGGATATGCTCTACCCCTGAGCCAATCGCCCGTCGCCTTTCGGCAAAAGAGATACTATCATAGCCTCGCGTGGTTTACCAAGAACTTTTTTCCCTCGATTTTAAATTCGTGGGTGCTAGCCAAGCCAAAGCAACCAAAGCAATCGGCAAAACCGCAGCTAAACCACCATTTACCGCTTGATCCACGAAGTCTCGGGGCGGCAGATAAGTCGTGCGTTGTTGTAGGCCATGTCAAGCGTGAGGCAGGTGCGTGCGGCGTAGAAGCCGTCTTCGCGCTGGATGGTCAGCGCCAACTCGGGCTTGTCGCCGGTTAGGCACAGGGGCAGCGGCAGCTGGATCCGGCCGCCGTAGAACTGCGGTACCGCGAGCGTGTAGTTGGCGGCGGCGCGGCGGGCGGCCTCGACGACGGCTCCCTCAAAGGCGCGGCGCAGCAGCAGCGAGTTGTCTTCCCCCATCAGGCTGGCGGGAATACGCGTAAGGTTCTCCTCATCGCCCAGAATGTGGTCGATGTTGGAGCGGATGGGTAGGCGGTAGTCAAAGACCAGCTCGGAGGGGTCCTCGGCAAAGCGCACGCGGCACGGCAGGTACTCAAACGAGACCAGCATGGGGTCGCTCTCCTTAAAGAAGCCCTTCAAAAACCAGCGCTGGCGCGCGTCGGGCTTGGTATTGGGCTCAAACAGGCCGTAGATGGTCTCGTAGCGGCGCGTGTACAGGCCGGTGTTGAATAGGCAGCGATCGTCGTCGAACACCAACGGCAGGTTGGACGGCGCGGTCTGGTCCACGTCGCGCTCGGTCAGGAACACCGCGCGGCTAAACGAAAACGACAGGTAGTTTTTGAGGATGCGGTTGCCTGGACCCCAGTCCTCGGGGTCGGCGAGGTCGGCCAGGCGGTCGTAGCAGGGCTCGGGGCAAAACGCGAAGTCGTACACATTGCTGCACAGGGTGCTTGGGATCTCCATGTGGCGTCCATTCCATTCCATTTCATAGTTAGAGTTTGGATGCTTAGATTTTATACGTGCGACGCACCGTCGAAACACACAACGCAATTGCGGCGCAGCTCGTCGGCGAGTTCTGCTCGCGTGCGGTTTCCGGAAACAAGGTCCTGGATCCAGGCGTAGTGCTGGTTGTCTTTGGGTTCCGGGCTATCGGAAAGTACGATTGGAGCACTAGCGGCGTAACAGGAAGGTCCCGCCCGTCAACATCGGCAATCATGAGTTGACAAGCGTAATCATGGTTCAATTGCGGTTTAGCAATAGAATGTCAGGGAATCATCACCAAAGGTTTCGCGCCACTTGTCACAAATGTATCGATGGTTCATGGTGATTAGTTTTGAAAGATCCCTGAGATCCTTAGCCGGAATCTTGCTCTCGTTGTTCGCAAGTGTGCATCCGCCATTTTTAGTGAGCCAAAACTTAGTCGAGTTAGCAGCCGCCCTCTTTACCCCTACATGGATGTGAACGGGTTCTCCGTTTTCCGCGATCCAAAAGAACAGAACATACTGTCCAAAAACAAGAATTCGAGGCATTATGCCACCGCCGGTCCAGCTTTTTGCCGTTCTGCAAGCTCGAAGATAAACGGAGCGTTTGATCTAACGAACTCGGTCAAAAAATCCAGTTCGTCAGTAGAAAATCCTTCGACGTTAAACCATTTGACCGCAGGTAGAAAGCATTCTGCATGGTCAAAACCAAAATCAACCGGGCGCTCGACGGCTACGCGAACGGTCCCGTCGTCTCGTGTTTCTGAGTAGGCAAACTGAGTGCCGTCATCTAGCTGAACATAGCTCCAAAGCATTGCTGCCTCCTTAGTGTTTATATCCAAGTATAAACAGCCGCTTAGATGCAACGTGATGCGAATTGAATTATTCCCATAAGACCTGAACTGCTGATTATTTGTATTACTGAGATTTGAACCACCTCACACTTCAGTGTCTTTTTGGCATGGAAAACCGTCATTGTGCGAAAGTCGGACTTTATGTCAAGGATCGTCTTCAGATTCAAGCGCTCGCATGCTTAACTACTTGCAGGCGCTTGAATCCTATAGATTACCCAAATGCTGCTCAACAGCCTCCATGCCAACCTCCGCATATTTTAGGAGGCCTTGTATATCGTTGTAGTTCTTGGGCAATCGATCTTTTTCAATGCCAGTAATTTTTGCAAATAATTCGATTGTCAGATCGAGTGCGAAGTCGATTAGTTTTTGAATTTCGCCGTAAGTTAAAGGAAGTCGCCTAACAAGCTCATCATATTTCAGTGCTTCCATGTCGCTATGGGCGAAAACCTTATTTCGCTGATCGCGAAGCATGTCAGTTAGTTTACGGAGACTGTTGAGTCGTTTTTTCCATAAATTGGAAAGGTCATGAGTGGTTATACACACAGTAACCATTCTGTAATGATTTCCGAACAGCTTTTCATCTGAGCGTTGTGACTCAACTTCTTTGGGGTAGAAACGCTCCTCGTCCTTTGCCAATGGATGAACGATTGGATTAAGCCTGTCAAAGTTTGGTCGATCATTAAATAAGGAGATTGCAAGTGCGTCGATTTCAGCAGAATGAGACTTGACGTCTTCTATCAAGTTCCCAATACTGACGTCGCTTTTGGCATCAAATAACCGTGCGCAATTCATGAAACAGGATTCGGTTAATGCAAGTTGTGTAAAGCTGAAGAAGCAGCCAGCGCAAATTACCTCATTCTCATAGTCGGAAGATGCTTTAGACAGTTCGCGAAGGATTGCTAGTTTCGTGTTGGCATAAAATGCCTCGTTGTATAGATAGCTGCAACGCTCAAGCAGCTCAAGAAGGCCGGCGTTTAATTCTTTCTTGGCAGCGTCAACTGTATGATCCGATTCGTGGTACATGTTAGATAAATCCTGAGCAATTGTTGTAATAAATTAATCTACTAATGCGTCGTTAAGAATATGGCCTTCTACATAGTCTATCGAAATGGGTGCTTCAGCACCGACATGCGGCAGCCATGAGCACTGTCCCAAGCAGCGAAAGCGCCAAAGAAGCGGCTATCCAGTTGTTGTCGCCGGTCTTGGGGAGTGCCACAGTTGTTGCGGTGGCAGGCTTGGGCTTGACCGTCTTGGCGACCGTGGTCTTGGTTGTCGCGGCCGCGGGTTTCAGCGAGGGATTTGCCGTGGGCCCCGTGGTGGGCTCTCCAGCAGCGGGGCTTGAATCGGCGGGAGACTTTTCCGCCCCACCGCCCGGTACCTCGCCCCTGTCCGTCTCCCCCGCCGGAGACGTGGCTACATCGGGCTCAATCACCACATGCGGTGCCACCGCACCGGAGGCATCCACCACGCCACCAGCTCCAAATGCCCCACCAGCAGGCGCCATAAACCGCGCGGAAACAAGCGACCCGCCCGTGCACGCAACGCCGCCGTCGGCACCGGCCGCATCGAGCCACGAGGCAGCGACGGAAAGCCGGCAGCCAGCCGCGCCAGCACCAATGCCCAGATCCTGCAGATACACGCCGTAGGCGCGCACGCCCGCTCCGGACCCGGCTCCCGCGGCGACGACGCGCCCGCGGCCGCGCACGGCCATGTCGCCGGCGATCACGCCGGCCACGGCCTCGTCCGTGACGTCGGCCCCGTCCGCCCGGGCATCGACGGCGCAGCCGTCCACCACGAGCGCCCGCGAGACGTGGATCGCGCACTGCGAGCCCGATGCCGCCAGGGACCCGGTGCCGCGAAGCGTCAGGCTGCCCCACACCTCCATGCCGCACTGCGTGATGTCCGCATCGGGCGCATTCGACTCCGTCACCGAGTTTTGCCCGGCGAGCGTCACGACCAGGTCGCCGTCGGCGGCGGTGGCGTCGCCCGCGTAGCCGTCAAGCTCCAGATGGCCGGCATCGGTCCAGGCCCAGCCGGGGCCCGACACGCCCGGCTCGCAGTACGTCGCGCCCGCGATAAACAGGCTCTCCGCGCCCGCGGCACAAGAAGGCCCGCCCAGCAAAACGCATAGGCAGGCCATGGCAGCGATCGCGATGTGATGACGGCCGGTGTGGGACTCGGCGGCAAACATAGCTGCTCCGATTTTCGCAGGAGCCAATAGAATATGCACCAGAAAAATGCCCTGGTAGCAGCACCTATTAGTTTAGCGAGATCGATGCGGGAGCAAAGAGAAATCGCGTGGGCAATGTCCACAATTAGGTGTAAATCGTTTTGCCAGCCGGTGAAAGGGAGAATCAGCTTCCGAATTCGCCCTTCACGTTTCTGATGATGTTGTTTGATAAATGGTTCCGATAGTCCATAAAAGATGGTTCATAATAGATTTAGATGAAAAACCTTCGGATTTGTAAGGCGGGGTCGCTGAGACGGTACCGCCTAGTTTTATCAGCGTGCGCCTAACGATCGAGATCACATTCACCCTCGCGCGCGAAGAAGTCTTGCCCTGCGAAGACTATGATCGGTTGGACAGGCCCGGCGTATATCGCGTACTTCCGTAGTTTTTCTTCGGAATATCCGTATTAAAAATACGGGCAAATTGACCAATTTGCTAAGCTACTTTATCCTGTGTTTCAAATAGACTCAGAAAGCAGAGGAGCCGTGCCATGCTCAAGAAGTTTTCGGTTTCAAATTTCAAGTGCTTCAATAAGCGAATTACATTTGATCTATCCGATCCCGCCAACTATTCATTCAATCAACAGGTAATTCAGGATGGCATTAAGGCAAAGGGCATCATATATGGTGCGAATGGCAGTGGAAAGTCCAATTTCGCCCTCGCGATATTCGACATTGTTCTGCATCTGACCGACAAGGAAAAGCTGCTCAAAAAATACTCGCCATACCGGTGCCTTAATTCAAAGAGTTCAATTACAGAGTTTCAATACGATTTTGTCTTCGACAATATCGAGGTCGTATACCGCTACGGGAAAACCGACCCACAGACGCTTGTATACGAGAGTCTGTACATTGCTGGCGTGGAGGTCTTGAGCTACAGGTTCGACGCTCAAACGGGCCATGTTGACCTGCCGGGCGCCGAGTCCCTCTCGCTTTCTACCGATCTCCCCACTGAGTCCGACAGGCTGTCGCGTGTCAAATATGTCAAGAGCAATGCAATACTGCGAGATGAGCCGTCTGCCAGGGCGTTTAGAGCCTTCACCTCCTTTGTCGACAACATGCTCATGTTCTACTCGCTCGATGAGCGTGGATATCAGGGGCTTTCGGTTGGCTCGGATATCTTTACCCAGGGCATTATTCGCGAAGGAAAGATGGAGGACTTCCAAGAATTCTTGCGCCAGCAGGGAATCTCCCTGAACCTCGTATCCGTGGACGTGAATGGAGTTCCCGAGCTTTATTGCAGGTTCGAGGGCGGTACCGTTCCGTTTGCGTCGGTCGCCTCGACAGGCACCATGTCACTTGCTCTGTACTACTACTGGTATATCAAGATGAGCAAGGCTTCCTTGGTCTTTATCGATGAATTCGATGCCTTTTATCACTTTGAATTGTCCCGGTCGATCGTGGAGATGCTACGGGACCTTGAGGGTGTCCAGGTTTTCATTACGACGCACAACACGGACCTTTTGACGAACGACCTCATGCGTCCCGATGTCTATTTCATTCTCAAGGAGGGGGAGATTCGCTCGCTGGAAAAGCTAACACCCAAGGAGCTCAGATTGGCGCATAACCTCCAGAAGATGTTTAAGGCCGGTGCTTTCGATGGCTAGCCCGGTCACGCTCTTCATCGTTGAAGGAGAGTCGCGTGACCTGCGCTTTGCGGAGAAGATGAAGGATCTTTTTCTGAAAGGGAGAGATGACCTGAGGGTGATCTGTCTGCCAGCGGCGCAGAACATCTACATGCTTTACGAGCGGCTTGCAGAGGAGGACTTCGATCTGGATGTTGTGGAGGTACTGAGAGAAACGGTGCCTTCTGCTGCAAAATGTCTAGAGGGCGTGGAGAGGGATTCTGTTAGTGCCTGCTCGGTCTCGATGAGGTTTCATTTGAGACGTATCGAGAGCTGGTTACGGTCGATGCGATCTTCCGCGAGGAGAAAAGGATGCGGATCGAGGACGGTTCGGTGTTTGTGCTATCGGCTTTTCCAGAGTTTCTGCTCGACTATTTCGGTGATAAGTTCTTTAATTCCATGGCTCCGATGCGCCACCTTAAGTTCGATGATTGCCCCCGAGGAAATGGATGAGACGCAATTAATCTCGCGGGTACAGGTTCTCCTGTCTAAATTGTGAACTCGGCATAAGAGACGTTGTTGGCCATGCCCCGGACAGCATCCAGTCGATGATGTTCTCTTGCCTGATGCCGCCGCGACCTCCCACGTCAACGCGGTCGAGCGTGAGCGGGGTCTTCGGATAGTTGTTCCGAATCGCCTGCAGCGGCGCGAGCTCGGGAAAGTACCTCACTATCAGCTTCCCCCACTCCGACTTCGGGTTCACGCAGGTGATGTGGAACCCGTTAAGCCCAGCTTGGACAAGCTGTTAGGAGACTGGCATTTCGCCTGCGTCGATCTCGAGAGGATCGGCGACAAGGTTGCGAACAAGGACTGGAAAGGTCATTATGAGGGGTAAATAAGATGACAGACAACACGTATTCGGGAACTCTAAAATTCAAAGATGTTGATTTTGTCTTTGTGTTCGATGGCTCTGAGCTTGTTCTCATCCCGCCCAAAGAACGCAAGAATGACATTATGTGGGGTTGGCTAAAAAAAGAAATTTGCCCCGGTGTGTATACATCCGGCGACCCTTTGACTGTTGATGTGCCTTATCTTGACGGCTTCTGCAACGAGACAAGCAAGCGATTGATCTTTTTGACCAGGGAGGAATCGACTGTCGGAAGTCGAAATTCGACTCTGTATATCAACGTTGCTGGGTATCTGGAATGTAGCCCGAATACCAATGGTTTTTGCAGGATGACTCTATCCGGCAGGGCCTTGAATTACATTCATCCGGTTAATAGGGCATTCTCGCAGGTATTTGATTCTGACGACCTTACAGAAAAGGGAATCATCTCTATCAGGACAAATGGATTCGACAGAACTTCGACCGTGAAGAGAGCATTTCGCTTTGAGGGCAGAGATATCGCGGCGTATTTCTCAGTTGGGTGGACATGCAGTATGAAAATTAGTACTCCACCCATCACCCTTAATTCCAGCATGATTTTCGAGTTTGATGAAACGGACGATTACTGGTTTTTCTATCGCCTGTGGCATGCAGCAGAAGACTTCCTCAAATATCTGACATTCAGCAAAAACACACTAATTGAGGATTGCAGCCTGCAGGCTATGTACGACGACTCGCATTACCCCAGCACAGCTGAATTCAAGCTAGCGAGATTCTCAGAGCCATTTGATACCAAGCCTCTTGAAAAAGGTCGATATATTCAGCTGTCTTTGCTGGACGGTAGTGTCGAGAAAGTTGGTGTAGCGTCCGATCCGAAGCGAGTCGGCCCGGCGTCCAAGAACCTGGAATACGGTTGATATCCTATGCCGCCTCGATCCTGTCCGCAAGCTCGAGTCCGGATTCGATCATCTTCCTGGCCTCGGCCTCCAGCCGCGGCCAGTCGACCGTGCCGTCGATCCCGTGGGCGCGGCCCTCGTCGTAGAGCTCGCCCATCTTTGCCTCCGAGAAGTACCTGGACTCCTGCCACACCTCGTCCTGCTCGCACATGACCGCGCCCGCCAGCCGCACCAGCGATGCCGTCGAGGGGAACACCTGCACCACCCTCGACCTGCGCTTTATCTCGCGGTTCGTCCGCTCC
>NZ_QRJA01000043.1:0-9947 GCF_003471405.1 Collinsella sp. AM20-15AC | reverse complement strand
AGGCGGGGCATTCCCCGCCTCTTACACCACATCTCTGCGCGCTACCTCCGGAACCCGGTCCAAATTATGTTATTGCGCCGCGTTAGCCCAAGACACCCGCCAGGATCTCGATCAGACTGTCCACGTCGGCTTCCTCGCAGACGAGCGGCGGCAAGAAACGCAGCGTATGGGCACCCGTAGCGTTAATCACGGCACCAGCCCCCAATGCACGGGCCACAACGTCGTGTGCATCACCCACAGTATCGTCCAGATCGCAGCCGAGCATCAAGCCGCGGCCACGCACCTCGGTCACGTTCGGCAGCTTGGCGAGCTTTGCCTCCATATAGGCGCCTACCTTGGCAACATGGTCGGCATAATCGCCGTGCACGAGCGCGGAGAGCGTCGCGGCACACGCCGCGATGGCCAAGCAGCTACCGCCAAAGGTCGAGCCGTGGTCGCCCGGCTTAAACACGTCGGCAATCTCCTTCTTTGCCACGACGGCACCCATGGGCACGCCATCAGCAATGCCCTTGGCAAGGCTCATGATGTCGGGTTCCACGCCATAGGTTTGGAATGCAAACGGCTTGCCGGAGCGGAAGATGCCGCACTGGACCTCGTCGGCGATAAGCACGGCGCCCACTTCGTGTGCCAGGTCGCGCGCTGCCGCCATAAACTCCTCGGTCATGGGGTGCACACCGCTCTCGCCCTGAATCGGCTCGAGCATCACGGCACAAATTTCGCCCCCCAGCTGTTTAAAGATCGCACGCAGTTCATCGATATCGTTGGGCGTGCAGGCCACAAAGCCACCCGGCAGCGGGCGGAAACTATCCTGCAGCCAATCCTGCATGGTGGCGGCAATGGTCTCGAGCGTACGGCCGTGGAAGCCGCCGCGCATGCACACGATAGTGTTGCCGCCGTTACCGGCACGTTTGGCGTACAGGCGCGCGAGCTTCATCGAGCCCTCGTTGGCCTCAGCGCCGGAGTTGGCAAAGAAGGTCTCCCACACCTGCTCGTCCGCAGCCGGGGCACCAAGAGCAGCTGCCGTGATCTCATCGCCGGCGGCAATGGCATCGGCAAGCACGCGCGCACCATCTACGTCGTCGTTAGCAAGCTTGGACAGCAGCGCCGCGACCTGTCCGCGCTGCTCAATGTAGAAGTAATTGGAGACATGCATGAGCTTTTTGGTCTGTGCCTCGAGCGCCGAGAGCACGGCCGGGTCACCATGACCTAGGCTGCACACGCCGATGCCGGCAAGAAAGTCGAGGTACTCACGGCCATCGTCGCCGGTGAGCTTCATGCCGTGGCCCTCGACAAACTCGACCGGAGAGCGGCCAAAGGTATGCATAACGTAATGGGATTCAAGCGATTGCTGAGCTGCAAGTGACATGGGATGCCTTTCGTTGAGCGCCGGATAGCGCAGGCCTATGGGTGCAGGAATGGGGCGGCTGCGGGTCAGTTAGACCGTCTGAAGCTTCTCGACCTCGTCGAGGTTCTCGGCCAGACGCGCCGCAAAGGTCGAAAGCGGATGCGGATGCGTATCGAACTCGTAGGCCGTCTCGGTGGAATGGATCACGGTGCCGACGCCGGCATCGGTCAGCAGCTCCAGCAGCAGCGAATGCGGCGTGGTGCCGTTGATGATGTGGGCACGAAATACGCCGCCGGCAAGCGCATCGACGGCCGCGCGCAGCTTGGGAATCATGCCCTTATCGACCTCGCCGCCGTAGAGCATCTCATTGACCTCGTCGAGCGTCAGGTTGGAGATAAGTGAATCCTTATCGTTAAAGTCCTTGTACAGGCCGTCGACGTCGGTCAAAAAGATCGCCTTGTGCGCGTGGAGCGCTGCCGCAACGGCACCGGCGGCGGTATCGGCATTGATGTTGAAGAAACCGCCGTCCTCCCCCGCCGCGACGGTAGCGATGACGGGGATGTACTCGCTATCGAGTAAGCGCTCGATATAGTCGGTGTTAACGTGCGTCACTTTGCCCACGCGACCGAGCTCGGGGTCGAGCGGCTCGGCGATGAGCGTGCCAGCATCGCTGCCCGACACGCCCACGGCCAGGTTGCCGTGGTGGTTGATGGCGACAACCAGCTCCTGGTTAACCTTGCCGCCCAGCACCTCGCGCACGATATCCATAGTCGCCGGCGTGGTCACGCGCTGGCCGTTCTTAAACTCGACGGGGATGTCATAGTGGCTCAGCGCCTCGTTGATAGCCTTGCCGCCGCCATGCACGATAACGGGGCGCATGCCGATGATCTTAAGCAGGACGATGTCGCTCATCACGTCGCGACGCAGCTGCTCGTCGACCATGGCGGCTCCGCCATATTTGATAACAACCGTCTTGCCGGTCAGGTTCTTAATCCACGGCAGCGCTTCGAACAGCAGCTGCGCGGTTGCTTCGTTGGATTCGCTCGAACGACAATCGCGTGCGAATTTCATAGTCTGCCTCGTCTTTCGTATCGTTATCGCGCCGTGCTCCGCTGTCCGCAATCGCGGCAAGATGCGCAGCGTGCCTGGAATCTAGGAACGGTAGTCGCCGTTGATGGAGATGTACTCATGCGTGAGGTCGCAGGTCCACACGGTCGTTGCCGCGTCGCCTGCGCCCAGGTCGGCCGAGATCACGATCTCGGGCGCCTCAAAACGTCGTAGAGCCTCGTCCTCGTCAAAGGGAACAGTCAGACCGTCGCGACAGACAGGCATGCCCATCATGTCGATGGAAACGTCTTCCTGATTAAACTTCACGCCGCACTTGCCAAGCGCCATGGCAACGCGGCCCCAGTTGCAGTCGTGGCCGGCGATGCAGGTCTTAACGAGCGGCGAGTTGGCAACGGCACGGGCGGCGATATCGGCCTCCTCGTTGTTAGCGGCGCCGGTAACGTTGACCGTAACAAGCTTGGATGCGCCCTCACCATCGGCGGCGATATTGCGCGCCAGGCTCTCGCACACCTCGTGCACGGCAAATGCCAACTCGTCAAAGGCATTGGAGCCCTCAACGATAGGCTCGGCATCTGCGGCAGCGGCGCCGGAGGCAAGCATGATGCAGGTGTCGTTGGTCGAGGTGTCGGAATCGACCGTTACCTTGTTAAAGGTCTGCTTGACGGTCGAGAGCAGCAGGGCATGAAGTGCCGCAGGCTCGACGGGGGCATCGGTGGTGATAACTGCGATCATGGTGGCCATGTTGGGCATGATCATACCCGAGCCCTTGCACATTCCGCCTACCGTATAGACATTGCCCGCATGACCCGCAGCCTCACTGACGTAGGATACGGCGTACTCCTTGGAGTGCGTGTCGGTCGTCATGATGGCGCGAGCGGCATCGGCGCCACCGTGGGCGGAGAGCGCCTCGTAGGCAGCAGGAATGGCGGTCTCAAACGTGTCGATCGACAGAATCTGGCCAATCACACCCGTGGAGGCAACCAGAATCTGCTGGGGCTCGCAGCCGATGACCTGCGAGGCGATGTTGCACGTCTCGCGCGCGCATGCAAGGCCGGTCTCACCCGTGGCGGCGTTGGCATTGCCAGAGTTGACCGAAATGCCGGCGATGATACCGTACCCCTTGTCGGTACCGCCCAGGTTGGCACGGCTCACCTGCACGGGCGCCGCGCAAAAGCGATTGGTGGTAAACACGCCAGCACCGGGACAGGGTTTATCGGGCACGACGAGCGCGTAATCCAGACGCTCGGGGTTCTTGCGGAACCCAGCGTGGATGCCTGCAGCCTTAAAACCAGCCGCAGCCGTAACGCCACCCTCGACGGCGCGAATCTTGATATCAAACAGCTCGGTATTCATCGTCTTTATGACTCCTTATGTCAAACAAAAAACGGACATCGGTTGGTGCGCCATGCCAGTCGTGATCATGAAACCAGCTTAAGAGTGGCGCCCCACTCGATGCCCGACTACCAAATCGTTAACAATCGAATGTGCTACACCGGGCACGCCACTGTGGGCAAGCCTCGTCGCTCGTCAAAGCCAAAGACGATATTGGCGCACTGGACCGCTTGGCCCGCAGCGCCCTTGCACAGATTGTCGATGGCGCCCGTCGCCACCAGCACGCCCGCGCGCTTGTTGAGCGCGAGGCCAATCTGGGCAGCGTTGGTGCCGACGACCGAAGCCGTCTTGGGCTGCTGGCCGGCATCGAGCACGCGCACAAAGGTGCGACCGGCGTAGAACTGCTTGTAATGGTCGACAACGTCCTCAAGGGTCAAGGTATCGATAGCCTGCGGCGCGAGCGGCAGCGTCACCGTGGAGAGCAGACCGCGCTTGAGCGGTGCCAGGTGCGGGGTAAAGACGACGCGATCGGTCAGGCCAAGGATTTGCTCAATCTCGGGCGTGTGGCGATGCTTGCCCACGCCGTAGGCCTCCAAGTTCTCGTCGGCGCTGCAAAAATGGGTGCGGGCGTTGCAGGACTTACCGGCGCCCGTCACGCCGCTAATGGCATCGACAATCACGGGACCGTTCTCGGCCACCCAGCCCGCGCGCACGGCGGGCGCGGCGGCAAGGCTCGTTGCGGTGGGATAGCAACCGGCGCAGGCGACCAGCACGGGTTTGCCGTCGGCATGGTCGGATGCGGCGGTCTCCAAGTCCTGGCAGAACAGCTCGGGCAGACCGAAGGCACGGGTCTTGAGCAGCTCGGGGCTCGTATGCTCGGCGGCATACCAAGCCTCAAAAACGGACGCGTCGTTCAGACGGTAGTCGGCCGAAAGATCAAAGCAGGAGACGCCCGATGCAAGCAGCGCGGGCACCTGTGCCATGGCAGCCGTGTGCGGCACGGCCAAAAAGACCGCGTCGCAGTTCTTGAGCTCAGGGGCATCATGCGTCGTAAAGACAAGATCGCTTACGCCGGTGAAGCTCGGGTGCACCGCAGACAACGGCTGGCCGGCATCGGCGTTGGACGTAATGGCAGCAAGTTCAAACTCGGGATGACCGAGGACGAGGCGAATGAGCTCGGCTCCGGCATATCCAGCCGCGCCGACGATTCCAACCTTCAAAGACATATCAGACTCCTTGTCTGCGATTTATGCACCGATGCGCATTTCGCAGCGGTCGTTATGAAGTGGGTTGAAACTTTAGCACCAAAAGATGCATTAATACGTAAATGGCTTGCATATTCATGCATTGAAACATTCCCGACACATTCGCTTGAAGGAATTGACAAATGGAGCGGGCCCCGTATTGACCGGCGCTCCTAACGGCGCCGAGCAATACGGGGCCCGCCCATGCGAAAACCAAGTTGTTAGGATGAGCCAGCTGGCTAGAGCTCGACCGGCACCCATTCGTCGTGATTGCAGATAAAAGCCTCGGGATCCTCGACGCTAAAGAAGACGAGCGTGGGGTCGTTAGGCCCCTCATAGTGCTCGCCCAGGCGCTCTAGATGCTTCCACCCAGCTTCGCGCATTTCGCCTAAAGCCCGGTCATCCAAGCCGGCACGCCCGCGCAAGATGAGCCAGCCATGGCCCGGCCACCAACTCGTGGCCTCAAAGCGCTGGTTTTGCAGCAGCTCTTGCCACACATCTTTGGTGCGCGCTGTTACAAACCACAGCTTGCCGTCCTGGATCTGCGCAAACGAAAACGGACGCACATGAGGCTGTCCGTCAACGCTCGTCGCCAAATACCATGCCGGCACCGACGTCAGATACTCCAACACCGTATTCAATCCGTCCATGTGTCCTCCTGGCGCTAGCTAATTCGAAACGGGTAGTTAATTTGAGACGCGCTAGAGCTCCAGGCGCTCCTCGCTGCCGTCGATATCACAGAAGCGCGCGGCAATGTTGCGGACCGAAAAGAAAGCAAGGCGGCCGTCGTTGGCACTCTCGTGTTCCTCGCCGATGCCCACCATGTGCTTAAAACCCGCTTGACGCACCTTGTCGCTCGCAACTGCGTCGTCCTCAAGTGCGGCTTCGCCGGTCAATACGATCCAGCATTCCCCCGGCTTCCAGCCCGAGAGCTCAAACTTGGGATTCGCACTCAGCTCCGCCCACACATCCTTGTCGCGCGACGTGCAAAACCACAGCTTACCTTCATCGACCATGGCAAACGAAAACGGCCTCACGCGAGGCTGATGCCCGTCGGTCACATCGGTCGTGGCCAGATACCACGCCGGAATGCGCCTGAGATACGAGCAGGCGCGCTCAAGCTGAGCTGTGCGGTCGTTGTCGGTCATAGGGACCCCTTTCTTGCGCTCGAATCGCGCCTAAACAAGTTGAAGGTTGACGACGATGACACACGCAAACAGCAGCATCGTCACCACCGCAGCCAGCGCATCCCCGCGGCGAAATGCAAGCGCATGCAGACGCGTGCGGCCCTGCTCGCCGTGATAGCAGCGTGCATCCATGGCGGCAGACAGCGTCTCGGCATGACGGAACACGCCCGTGAACAGTGGAATCGCCACACTGCCGAGCATACGCACGCCGCCGAGCGGGCCACCCGTTACGCGTGCACCGCGGCTTGCCTGCGCGTCCGCCGTCTGCTTCATCTCGGTGGCAAACTGCGGCATAAAGCGCAACGCGATGCCCATGATCATGCCGAGCTCATGCGCCGGAAGCCCCACGCGCGCAAACGGTGCGAGCAGACGCTCAAAGCCCGCGGTGAGGTCGAGCGTCGGTGTGGTGAGCGTAATGGCGCTCATGCCGGCCATCATCAGAGTCAGGCGACACGCCATAAAGGCGGCAGAACGCAGTGAGCCCTCGCTTATCTGCAGAAAGCCGAGCTGCCACAGGATGCGCCCACTCTGATCGGTAAACAAGTTGAGCACCGCGACCACGACGACGATTGCCAGCAGCGGCGCCATCGACGACAGAACGCGACGAGCCGGCACCCGGGACACGACATAGATCAGCACAACGAAAATTGCGACAGGGGCCAATCCGCGGAAGCCGCCGACGGTCAGCGTCGTGATCAAAAACACAAAGCCCAGGAGCAGCTTGGTGCGCGGATCCAGGCGATGGATCGCGCTATCGTTCGGATAGTAGCTGCCAAACGAAAACGCCTCCATCAGCAACCCTCCTCTCGCGCGACCGTTTCGGATTTGGCCTTGTCCGAGACGTTAGAAGAACCGCCTGAGCGACCGATCGGCAAATCTGCCAACTCGTCGGCCAACGACTCAACCGTATAGAGCCCGCCGCGACGCAGCGGCACGCCCGCTTCCGCGAGCGCCAACACCATGCGCTGGGCAGCGGGAACACCCAAGCCGATTGATTTAAGCTCATCCGCATGCGCAAAAACCTGAGCGGGCGTGCCCTCAGCAAACACCGCGCCCTCGTTCATCACGACAATACGATCGCAGCAATTGGCAAGGTCATCCATACTGTGTGAGACCATGACGACGGTCAGGCCCCCATGGTGAAGTCGATCGATGAGCTCCAGGAAATCACTGCGCGCCGCCGGATCGAGCCCCGCCATGGGCTCATCGAGTACCAGGACCTCGGGCTCCATGGCAAGCACGCCGGCAAACGCCACGCGCCGCTGTTGGCCACCCGAAAGCTCAAAGGGACTCTTGTCGCCCACCGTGGCCAAGTCGAGGCCCACGCGCGCGAGCGATGACTCAACGCGGCGCGCGACCTCGGCCTGCGACAAGCCAAGGTTGTGCGGGCCAAACGCCACGTCCTGCGTCACGGTTTCGGCAAACAGCTGACGCTCGGGATATTGAAACACCACGCCGACCTTGGCCTTAACCGCGGCGGCATCTTTCTTGTTTGCCAGGTCGAGCCCCAACGCGTAAACGGAACCCTCCTGGGGGCGAATCAAACCGTTGAGATGCTGGACCAGCGTCGACTTACCCGAACCGGTATGACCTGCTAAGCCCAGGAACTCGCCGCGACGCACCGTCAGCGATACATCGCGCAGCGCCCACGGGCTGCTGGGGTCGTTTCCCCAGAGAGCCTGTTTGCTCGATTTGCCCGCAACGGCCGAGCGCTTATGCCAGCGGCGACGCTCGCGCGGACTGAGCGAATAACTGTACGAAACATGGGATAGCTCGATGACGGGCTCCGACGCGTTGCCCTCGTTGTCTACCGGAACAGTGCCGTCAGCGATTTCCAACTGGGACGCGGAAGGCCGCCCTGCGGTGTCTTCCCCACTCCGGTCGGCATATACCTGCGCAATCTCGGCGACCATATCCGCCTCGCGCACCTGCGCATGAACGGGCACGCCCTTCGCACGAAGCGCCGTGCCCAAGCAGCACGACGCCGGCATATCCAGGTTGAGCTCCGCGAGCTCATCTGCCCGCGTCAGAATCTCCTCGGGCGTACCGAGCATGGCAACGCGCCCCGTCCGAAATACCGCGACACGATCGGCCTCGGCGGCCTCTTCCATAAAGTGCGTAATCATCACGATGGTCATGCCGCGATCGTGCAACGCGTGGCAAGCCTTCATGAGGCCCTTGCGTCCACGCGGATCGAGCATCGAAGAAGCCTCGTCCAAGATGAGCACGCGCGGTTCCATGGCGAGCACACCGGCAAGCGCCACGCGCTGCTTTTGGCCACCCGAGAGCGCGTGGGTCTCGTGGCGCTCAAAGCCCACCAGGCCCACGCCCTTCAGCGCCTCCCGTACACGCTGTGCTATTTGTGCCGATGGCACGCCAAGGTTTTCGGGACCAAACGCAATGTCATCTTCGACAAGCGTTGCCACCAGCTGGTCGTCGGGATTCTGGAATACCATGCCCGCGGTCGAACGAATGTCGTAGACCAGCTCGGGGTCGGACGCATCCATGCCGTTGATGCGTACCGTGCCCGCATCGGGCTGCAACAGCGCATTCAGATGCTTGGCAAACGTCGACTTGCCCGACCCATTGCCACCGAGGATGCAGAAAAACTCCCCGTCCTCGATGTTCAGATCGACACCGTCGAGTGCCGACACGGCACCGTCATAGCTAAAGGAAACGCCCCGACACTCAATCATGCGCGGCCTTTGACCTGGTCCTTTTTAGGCGTGATGAGGTTGGAGACCGCCTTGTACACTGCAAGCGTCAATACCGAGTTAAGCACGGTCTTGATAAGGTTGAACGGCAGCACGGCAGGAATCATGAGCGGGGCGATCACATCGACCGAGCCATACCAGAACCATACGCCAATGGTAAGGTTAGCGACCATAGACAGCGCCGTAGCGGCAATGACACCGAACACTAGGCCAATCACGGCACCCTTATAGGTATGCATCTTCTGGTACACGATAGCCGCGGGCAGAATGTAGCCCAGCGTGGCAACCAGGTTCATAAGCGCGCCGACCCAGTCACCCGTGGTGAGCGCATGGATAACGATCGCCATAGCGGCAACAGCGGTACCGGCACCGGGGCCATACGCAAACCCGCACACCATCGCCGGCACCAGCGACGGGTCATACGTCAAAAACGGCGCCGAGGGAAGGATGGGCAGCTGCACATACATAAACAGTGCTCCCAAGGCGCACATCAACGCCATAGTAACGAGCTGTTTGGTGCTCCACCTATTCGTGTTCTCAAAATGGATATGCTGCGACTGTTCAGACATAAGATCACCTGCCTCTTTCATCCGGACTCTAACCGTTGGTACTGGGATCTCACCAGTTCAGCCGGCATGCGAACCAACACATGCACGGGTCGCGGACTCATCGGCTCGGTCGCAGGCACTTTACCTGCGCCGCGGCGTCCCTTTGACACCGCCCGATTTACCACCAGTGGGGAATTTCACCCCGCCCTGAAACAGCAATTGCAAGTGTAGCACGAGCAATCGTTCGCGCAAGTATGCCGAGGGTAATTTATGGCGGGGATCAGTTGCCGCAACAACCACGTTCCCCCCCCCATCCCAAAGTAGTGCGCCTTTCGCGGCAAAGCCGCGAAACAGCGACCGGGACACGTATCCCCATCAGCCACGATCTCCGCCCACGCCGACCTCAAGGCCGTAAACGCAGGGAATCCGGGGGCGTGACGGGGGCTTCTCTCCGGAACATTCCGCAGGACGCAAAGAGGCTCCGCAGCGCGAAGCGCGATGCGGAGCCT
>NZ_QRJA01000042.1:0-10825 GCF_003471405.1 Collinsella sp. AM20-15AC | reverse complement strand
GGACGCTAGGGAGCCACCCTTACACCAACATTTTCGACGCGATCTTCGGAGGGTCCTCGAAAATAGTCCCGAGCCGGCACTTGGGGACGTTCCTATAATGCCGGCACTTAGGAGCGTCCCCAAGTGCCGGCACCGCGTCTGCCTGCGGCGGCCGCGCCCCGCTGCGTCGCTTCGCTCCTTGCGTGCTGCGCTGGAAAACGCTTCGCGTTTCCTCAGCTCCGCACCCTTGCGGGTTCGAATTCCTCCGCTTGCCCACAAGAAAGCGCCCTGGGCCGTTATGGGCTTAGGGCGCTCAGTTTTAATGGCTGGGACGGAGGGATTCGAACCCCCAACAGCCGGCACCAAAAACCGGAGTTCTACCGTTGAACTACGTCCCAATGTGTGGTGTTGCCCAAAAGCAACTCGTCTAGTTTACCTAATCTGCGAGGGCATCGCAAACGCCATCGAGTAGGCGTACGGCGAGCGTCTGCGCGTCGCTGGCCGTGAAGGTGCCGTTGTAGCGCGTCATGCCCGTGAGCTCAATGCGAATGCGAGCCGGCTTCTGCTGTGCGGCAACATTGGCGGTACGGATGCGTTGGGCCAGGTTGTGGCACTCGGCGAGGGCGATCGTGGCGCGCGGGGCGGCGTCTGCAGGCAACTCGTCGCTTGCGATCTCGAGCACCAGGTCAACGTCGGTCGGAACCTCGGAATCGCAAAGCATCATGCCGCTGCTGTCGGTCGTCGCCGTGGCGATGTTCCACATGCGCGATGCTACGCTGCGCGCAATGGGGTCCTCGCCGATGACGGCAATCTGGAAGCGCTCGAGCACGTTGGCGGCGCGAGCAAAACCGATGCGCGATTCGGCCTCGGTGACCGAGGGCTTGCCCTCCCACACATGGTGCAGGCGGTTGATGTAGGCGTAGGTGTCCTGGAAGGCCATGCCGTCGGCAAACAGGCCGACATTTTCCTGGAACTGCTGCAGGGCGGCCTCGGTATGCGGACCAAAGTAGCCGTCGTCTTCGCCACAGGCAAAGCCCAAAACGTTGAGAGCGCGCTGCAGGGCCTTGACGTCGGCGCCGTGAAAATTGGGCATGCGAAGGTAGAGCGTGCGGTCGCCCAACTTGTATGAAGCGTCTACAAGGGCGCTCCAGCAGGGGATATCGACAGCATAACCGGCCGCAAGGCCGCTATCGAGCCTAAACGTGCCAACAGCCTGCTCGGTGGTGGTGCCAAAGCGCTTGTCGGCGACCTCGTCGGCATCGATGGTGTAACCGAGCTGCAGAAGGCGGGACTGAACATCCTCGACGGCTGCTCCCTGCATGCCCGTGGTAATAGGTTCCATGAACGAACCCCTTTCGGCGTACGATTCGTACTATTTTGAGCGCGTGTCGGATAGACAACGCGAGACAATGCATAAACATGCACTCAACAGTGTAGCAACTTGTACCCAAACTCGCTGCCCACAGGTTTTATGACCCCCGCTAGCTAAGACGCTCCACAAAGAAATCTGCCATTGAGAGGAAGAGCTCGCGCGCGTACGGGTCAAGCTCAACATCCTCGATGGCAGCCTTGGCTTTTGCGGTCAGGTCCAGCGCGTAGGCGTGAGCATATTCGATGGAGCCGGTCTCCTGGAAGATCTCCACGGCGCGTGCGAGCTGCGCGGAATCATCGGTGCCCGAGGAAAGAATCGCCTCGACCTCGTCGTGATAGCGCTCATTTGACAGGGCATGCACAGCGACGAGCGTGCGCTTGCCCTCGGTGATGTCGGTGCGGAAGTCCTTGTTGGCGGCCTCTTTGGTGCCGACCAAGTTGAGCAGGTCGTCCTGAATTTGAAAGGCAAGGCCAGTGTGCAGGCCAAAGGCGCGTAGCGCCTCGACCTGCTCTTTGCTGCCGCCGCCGATAATGGCTCCGGCGGCAAGTGGCGTGGCTCCGCTGTAATACGCGGTCTTGTGCGTGGCCATGTCCAGGTAGTCATCAACCGAGATATCAAAGCGCTTGTCACGGACCCAGCCCAGGTCGAGCGCTTGGCCCTCGATGGTTCGGACGATCATCTCGGTAAGCTCGTGGAGCACGCGCAGCTTCACGTCGGACTCCAGCGTGGGGTCATCGAGAACCGTCTTGGTGACCATGGTGAGCGCCAGGTCACCGCAGTTGATGGCAAGACCGGTGCCCTCGGTAAGGTGCATGCAGGGCTTGCCGCGACGAATCTGCCCGTTGTCGGCGATGTCGTCGTGGATGAGTGCGCCCGACTGAAAGTGCTCGATGGCCGCCGCTGCGCTGCGGGCGCTCTCAAAGCTGCCGCCTACCGCAGTGGCGGCGAGCATGCAGATGAGCGGGCGGTGGCGCTTGCCAGCGTTTGCCGTAAATGCCGAGAGCGGGGTATACAGGTAGCGCTCGATATCGGCGGAAGTCGCCTGTCCGTCAAAGAACGTGGCCAGATAGTCGTTAATCTGGTCAAAGTGCTGGGCTAAAAAGCTGGTAAACGGACTGGACACGGGTTCTCGCATTCTTTGATAGGTTGCATCGTTGCATTATGCAGACAACATATTGCCACATTAGGGCGTCGAGCGCGGCGGTTGAAGACGATTGGTCCATGCGGCCGCAAGTGCGGTAGGGGCTTGGCTAGATAAGCCCAAAGTGTTCGAGCGCGGTGACGACGCCGTCGTGGTCGATGCTGTCGGTGACATAGTCGGCCTTTTCCTTGAGGAAGCCCGGTGCGTTGCCCATGGCGATGCCAACGTCGACGGCGTTCATCAGCGAGACGTCATTGCTGGCGTCGCCGATGCCGTATACGGTTCCGTGGTGGGGATCGAGGGCGTCGAGTACGGACTGGATACCCTCGCGCTTGGTGCATTCGCGAGGCGAAATCTCGGTCACTTCGAGCTCGAGCTCGTTAAAGCAGAGCAGCGGCTCAAACGCTTGATCCTGAGCGATGCGGTTGGCAAGCGACGTGGACATTAAGATCTTGTAGGCGCTGTAATGTTGCAGCTGCGTAATTGCATCGCCCACGGTGCGGGCGTATCCCGGGGCGTCGGGCGCATCGGCACTCATGCGAACGACGCCATTGAGTCCCTCAAAACGAATCACTTCGTCCGATTGCTCAAGAATGGGAGCAAGGCGCTGCAGCATGCCGGGCGTCATCGCCAAATCGCGAATCACGTGTCCCTCAAGTTCGACATAGCCACCCGCGAGGCAGACGATGCCGGTCCAAGGCAGCTCGAGCAGCTTTGGATGGATGCAGCTCAGCGTGCGCCCTGTGCAGATAAACGCCATATTGCCCTTGGCGACAAAATCACGGATGGCTTGCGAGACCGCTTCATTGGGATAGGGGGAGAGGTCTCGCTCGCTCTCGGGAAGTTCTTGTGCCACTCGAGGGTCTTGCCAGGCGAGTGTTCCGTCGATATCGAAGAAGCAGATATCGCCGCGCTTATGGGCTGCGCTGGCGGCAGGGGAGGCCGAGGTGGTGGGCATAAATCCCGGCTCGAGGCCCATGATCTGGTCAAAATGCTCTTTAACGCGGGGAACGGAGATGCCAATAATCACCTGGGCGGTCTTGCCCGTAATGATGAGGCCCTTGGCGCCCACCGCGACAAACGACGCATTATCTGCAACGATGGAAGGGTCTGCGACCTCGACGCGCAGGCGCGTGGCGCAGTTGGTTGCGCCCACGATATTGCCAACGCCACCTAAAAGCTGAATTACCCGCTCGGCGAGGACGTGATCTTGATCGGATTGAATACTGACCTCGCCATTGGGAGATTGCTCTTTGGCAAAGCCGCTTCCCGTTAAACGATCGATTGCCGCGCGATTGGAGACATGATCCTCGCGGCCCGGCGTCTTAAGGTCATAAACCAAGATGAGTGCTCGAAAACTAACAAAAAAGATGAGGCTAAAGGCAAGACCGATACCGAGCGCCAAAAGGTAGGAGCCGGCATGCATTCGCATGAGTGGGATGAAGTTGAAGGCCGTCATTTCCATGAGACCGCCCGAGAAGATGCCGACGATGCCAAAGAAGTTCATGGTCATGGCAAGGCAGGAGGATAGGACGGCGTAGAGCAAAAAGAGTCCAGGATAGGTGAACATAAAGAGAAACTCGAGCGGCTCGGTGACACCGCAGACCACCGAGGCGACGATGGCGGGCAAAAGGATGACCTTAAGGCCGGCGCGGCGTTCGGGTTTGGCGGTGAAATAGAATGCTGCCGCGATGGCGGGAAGGCCAAAGAGCTTGCCCCAGCCGGTGGCGGTAAAACCTGCCCAGGGCGCAAGTTCATTTAAAGGGCGCGTGCTATGGGAGAGAATGGGGAGCAGGTTGGTCCACGTGGCGTAAATACCGTCGTGAATGACCAGATTGTCGTAATAGATGGGCATATAGAGCAGGTGGTGCAGCCCCATGGGCTCGAGTGCTCGCTCCAAAAACACAAAGATGCCCACGCCGAAGGGGCCGACGCCCGCAAGTGCGTGGCGCAGCGTTTCGGTCACGGCGTATGCGAAGGGCACGATGGCGGCCGAGATGGCGGCAAGGGCAAACACGGCAAAAAAGCTGATGAGGTAGACCAGCGAGGAACCCGAGAAGGTGCCGAGCCAATCGGGAACCTTGGCATCGTAGAAGCGGTCATGGATGGCGACGACGGTTGCCGATACCGCCAGCGGGCCGATAATGCCGGTGTCGAGCGTCTTGATGCCGTCGATGACGGTGATACCGCTGGCGGGGGTCAAAGATGATGGGTACTTAAGCCCAAGGTTGTCTCCGCTCAGCTTAATGATCTCGCTCAAAAAGAAGCAATAGGCAAAATAGGCCACGAGTGCCTCGAGGCAGCAGCGTGCCGGTTGCTTTTGGGCAAGACCGATAGGCAGCGCTACGGCAAAAAGGAGTGGAAGGCGCTTAAAGACCGTCCACGAGCCGCGCTGAATGATAGTCCAGAAAACGTACCAGGGGGTTCCGTATACGGCGAGGTCGCCGACGATATCCACGGTCGTTGCGAGGGCGGAGATGCCGACCATGAGGCCTGATATAGAAAACAGCATGGCGGGCGCGAACATGGCTCCGCCAAAACGTTGGATTTTCTGCAGCATAATATGCCTTTCGGATGCAACATGCTGTGCGAGCAAGAACGTTTAAACAATGAACTCATTGTAGAGGACTGGCTGCTTGCCGCATTGACGGTTTTGATTCGGTCCGATTTGGGTTTCGGGGGAACCGTCGACGGTAAATAATCCGTACTTTACCGATAATCGGTTTAAACAACTTTAAGAAATGCTATCGTGCCTAGCCATACATATTCATTAGAGGTGAAATCATGCCAAAAGCGATTTACGAAGGAATCTACCGCGAGATCCGTTCGCGCATCATCAACGGGACCTATGCGTTTCAGGAGATGCTGCCAACCGAAGCCGAGCTGACCGCGGAGTTTGGCTGCACGCGCAATACCGTTCGACGCGCCTTGAGCATGCTGGCCGACCAGATGTTTGTGCAGCCTATACACGGTAAGGGCGTGCGCGTTATTTGGCTTAAGGGCGAAACCGACATGCTGGGCGCACTCGAAGAGGTTGAGTCGTTTGGCGAGTTCGCAAAACGCAACAATGCCGTCGCATCGACCGAGGTCAAGTCTTTTGAACATTTGATTTGCACTGAGCAACTCTCACGTCGCCTGGGCTTTAAGGTGGGCGAGGAGCTGATTCGCGTAGTGCGTGTCCGAAGCCTCAACGGCAGCGCGCGCCAAGTGGACCATGGCTACTTTTTGGCGTCGATCGCCAAGGGCCTGACCCCCGAGATCGCGGCGGATTCTATCTACGGCTATCTGGAGCACAAGCGCGGCGTCAAAGTGATGGCGAGCCGTCGTACGGTGAGTGTCGAGCTCGCCAACGATGAAGACTGCAGCTATCTGGACCTTGGCAAGTACAACTGCGTCGCCGTTATGGAGAGCCAGTCGTACACCTCGGACGGCATCTTGTTCGAGGTCACGCATGCCCGCACACACCCCGAGATCTTCCATTACCGCGTCAATTCCAAGCGATAGCCGGCTAGCTCGCAGCCTGACGAGACTCATGCCCTCAAAGCGAAAACGCCCGGTCAAACCGATGATGCATCGGCTTGATCGGGCGTTTTCTCTGCATTCGATAACAAATAATTGTTTATACAAAACTTGTCAAGTATCAAGTCGAAATTACCGTTCACCGAAGTTTTTCTACCGCTCTAGTAATACTTGTTCAAACAACTAGCCAAATAGCGTATTGTACAAGTCAGCAAAAGGGGCAAAGTCCCCGAGCCAATCTCCGAAGGCGGCGGCAAAGGGTGCCGCCACGGTGTGAAAGGGTGGATTGTAATGAAGAACGAAATGAGCAGAAGGCAGTTCCTGGGCTTTGCTGGTTCCGCGGCTGCGGTTCTTGGTCTGGGCCTCGTGGGCTGCGGTGGTTCTGCCGGCTCTGGCTCCTCTGCTTCTGGTGACGCTGCCGAGGTCTACTTCCTCCAGTTCAAGCCCGAGGTCGACAAGGAGTGGAAGGAGATCGCCAAGGCGTACAAGAAGGAGAAGGGCGTCGAGGTCAAGATCGTGACCGCCGCCTCCAACACCTACGAGGAGAAGCTCAAGTCCGAGATGTCCAAGAGCTCCGCTCCGACGCTGTTCCAGGTCAACGGCCCCACCGGCCTTAAGAACTGGAAGGACTACTGCGCCGATCTTTCCGACACCAAGCTCCGCGGCGAGCTCATCGACGACTCCCTGGCGCTGCAGTCCGACGGCAAGGATCTGGGTATCGACTGGGTTCAGGAGAGCTACGGCATCATTTACAACAAGGAGCTCCTCGAGAAGGCCGGCTACAAGGCCGAGGACATCAACTCCTTCGACAAGCTGAAGGCTTGCGCCGATGACATCCAGGCCCGCAAGGACGAGCTCGGCGTTGACGGTGCCTTCACTTCCGCCGGTATGGATGACTCCTCCAGCTGGCGCTACACCACGCACCTCGCCAACCTCCCGCTCTACTACGAGTTCGAGAAGGAGCACAATCAGGAGGACGACGAGATCAAGGGCGAGTATCTCGACAACTTTAAGCAGATCTTCGACCTGTACATCACCGACTCCACCTGCGATCCTTCGCAGCTCGCCTCCAAGACCGGTGACGACGCCACCAACGAGTTCGCAACCGGCAAGGCCGTCTTCTATCAGAACGGCTCTTGGGCCTACGCCGACCTCACCAAGGCCGGTATGACCGACGACCAGCTCGGCATGCTGCCGATCTACATCGGCGTCGACGGCGAGGAGAACCAGGGCCTGTGCTCCGGCGGCGAGAACTACTGGTGCGTCAGCTCCCAGGCTTCCGAGGATGCCCAGAAGGCCACCGAGGACTTCATGTATTGGTGCGTCACTTCTGACACCGCCACCAGCATCATCGCTGACAAGATGGGTCTGACCGCCCCGTTCAAGAGCGCTAAGGAGACCACCAACGTCTTCTCTCAGCAGGCCGTTGCTATGGCCAAGGACGGCAAGAAGACCGTCGCTTGGGACTTCGTTTACATCCCCTCCGAGGAGTGGAAGAAGAACCTCAAGCAGGCTCTCATCGCTTATGCTGCCGACAACACCAAGTGGGACGGCGTCAAGAACGCCTTCGTCGATGGCTGGAAGACCGAGAAGGCTGCTTCCGAGTAAGCAGTTGCTGCCCAAGCTATCTGATTAGCGACAGGGGGCGGGCAGACGTAGGTTTGCCCGCCCCCTGCATATTGAAAGGACCCTTCTATGGGCAAAGCACTCAAGCGCTGGTGGCCGCTCTTTATGCTGCCCACGTGCCTGGCGTTTATGATCGGGTTCGTGATTCCCTTTATCCAGGGTTTCTATCTCTCGTTCTGCCAGTTTATTACCATCAATAACGCGCACTTTGTCGGTATCGAGAACTACGTGCGCGCGCTGTCCGATCCGCAGTTCTCCACGTCGTTCTTCTTTACCGTGGCGTTTGCCTTCCTGTCGACGGTGCTCATCAACGTGATCGCGCTGGCCATTGCGCAGGCGCTCACTCGCAAGGCGCTCAAGGGCACCAACATCTTCCGTACGATTTTCTTTATGCCTAACCTGATTGGCGGCATTGTACTGGGTTACATTTGGCAGATTCTGATCAACTGCCTGCTCTCCAACGTGGGTGCCCAGCTTATCGCCCTCAACTCCGCCGCTGGCTTCTGGGGCCTTATCATCCTGACCCTGTGGCAACAGGTCGGCTACATGATGATCATCTACATCGCCGGTCTGCAGTCCATTCCGTCTGACTACATCGAGGCCGCCAAGGTCGATGGCGCTACGGCATGGCAGACGTTTTGGAAGGTTAAGATCCCCAACCTGATGCCGACCATCACTATCTGCCTGTTCCTGTCCATCACCAACGGCTTTAAGCTGTTCGACCAGAACCTCGCCCTTACCGGTGGCGCCCCGGCGCACTCCACCGAGATGCTCGCCCTGAACATCTACAACACGTTCTATTCGCGTGCTGGCATCGCATGGCAGGGCATCGGTCAGGCCAAGGCAGTTATCTTCTGCATCCTGGTTGTCGCTATTTCTATGATCCAGCTTAAGGCCACGAGGTCCAAGGAGGTGCAGCAGTAATGAAACGCGATAAGGCTATTAACCGCGCGCTCTCGATCTTCTTTACGATCCTGTCGCTCGCATGGATCTACCCCGTGTTCATGATTGCGCTCAATTCCTTTAAGAAGGGGACCGCAATCAGCACCACCACGGCGTTCGATCTGCTCACGCCCGAGACGTTCAACGGCCTCGCAAACTACGTGCACGCTCTTAACGAGCAGGGCTTTGCCTCGGCGTTTATGTACTCGCTCATCATCACAGTCACGTCGGTCGTGCTGATTCTGGTGTGCTGCTCCATGTGCGCTTGGTACGTGGTTCGTGTCAACAACAAGATCTCGAACTTCTTCTATTACCTGTTCGTGTTCTCGATGGTCGTACCGTTCCAGATGCTCATGTTCACGCTGTCCAATTTGGCGGACCGCATCGGCTTTAATACGCCGTTCAACATCTGCTTTATCTATCTGGGCTTTGGCGCGGGCCTGGCGGTCTTTATGTTCGCCGGCTTTGTAAAGAACATCCCGCTCGAGATCGAGGAGGCGGCCATGATTGACGGCTGCAACCCGGTTCAGGTGTTCTTTAAGATCGTCCTTCCCATTATGAAGCCCACCTATCTTTCGGTCGGCATCCTCGAGACCATGTGGGTCTGGAACGACTACCTGCTGCCCTACCTTACGCTCGACTCCACCAAGTACAAGACCATTCCTATTTTGATCCAGTACTTCCGCGGCGGCTATGGCCACGTCGAGCTCGGCCCCATGATGGCCTGCATCATGATGGTCGTTGTCCCCATCGTCATCATGTACATCTTCTGCCAGAAGTACATCATCGACGGTGTGGTGGCAGGTGCCGTCAAGGGCTGATGCCGTAACTGTTTTGCAAGTTTTGGCGGCGCCCCTCAGCGCGGCGCCGCGTATCGAAAGGTAGAGACATGGCCGAGATCGTTCTCAAACATGTTCAGAAGGTGTATCCCAACAACGAGTCAAAAAAGAAGGGCTTCTTTGGCAAAAAGAAGAAGACCGAGGAGAAGAAGCACAACCTCAAGGTTACCGAGGACGGTGTGCTCGCTGTAGAGGACTTCAACCTCACCGTTCACGACCAGGAGTTCATCGTCCTCGTTGGCCCCTCTGGCTGCGGTAAGTCCACGACGATGCGCATGGTCGCCGGCCTGGAGGACATTACCTCGGGCGACGTGCTCATCGACGGCAAGCGCGTCAACGACGTGGCGCCCAAGGACCGCGACATCGCCATGGTGTTCCAGAGCTACGCTCTGTACCCCAATATGACGGTGTACGAGAACATGGCATTTACGCTCGAGCTCAAGAAGGTCCCCAAGGACGAGATCGACCGCAAGGTTCGCTCTGCTGCCGAGATCCTGGGCATTACCGAGTATCTCGACCGTAAGCCTAAGGCGCTTTCGGGTGGCCAGCGCCAGCGTGTCGCCATCGGCCGCGCCATCGTGCGTGACCCCAAGGTCTTCCTGATGGACGAGCCCTTGTCCAACCTGGATGCCAAGCTGCGTAACCAGATGCGCGCCGAGCTCATTAAGCTGCGTCACGAGATCAAGGGCACCTTCATCTACGTTACCCACGACCAGACCGAGGCTATGACCCTCGGCGATCGCATCGTGGTCATGAAGGACGGCGTCGTCCAGCAGATCGCCACCCCGCAGGAGGTCTTCAACCATCCCGCGAACATCTTCGTCGCCGGCTTCATCGGCGTGCCGCAGATGAACTTCTTCGATGCCCAGCTGGTGCGCTCGGGCAACGGCTTTACCGTCAAGACCGAGGATATGAACGTGGCGCTCGCCCCCGAGACCTGCGCTCAGCTTGCCCTCAACTGGGACGGCGGCGACGTGAAGGAGATTACGGCCGGCGTGCGTCCCGAGCAGATTCTGCTTGCCGACAAGGGCGAGGAGGGTGCGCTCCAGGGCACCGTCGAGGTGACCGAGCTCATGGGCTCGACCGAGCATGTCCACGTGACCGCTCCCGACGGCCAGTTTGTCCTGATTATCCCCGTCGTCGACCTCGAGGCCAAGGGCGCGCTCAAGGCTGGCGACCCCATCTGGTTCAAGTTCGAGAAGAACGCGACTCATCTCTTCGATAAGGTGTCTGGCAAGAACCTTATCTAGGCCCGGTGCATCCAGGCCCTCCCTTTGGGCGACTGCGGCTTTGCCATCCTTTTGCCGCGGTCACATATAAGGCTCCCCTCCCGTCCACTGGGCGAGAGGGGAGCCTTTCTTTAAAGGCTTTAGCCTGTGCGGGGCGCGCAGCGCGCCGCATCAGAAA
>NZ_QRJA01000041.1:0-10842 GCF_003471405.1 Collinsella sp. AM20-15AC | reverse complement strand
GCGACGGACCTCGGGACGCTCTTACACCACGTCTGCGCGCGCCACCCGACTCCAAGAGGTCGTGGACAAAAAGTGGCAAATATGAGTACTGTTACCATTTTAGTAGCAGGCAAAACCACCCAAAATGGCGCTCATGCGGTAGCGCACGACCCTTCCAGTTGACCAGAATGGCCGGCTTAGGACTTGGAGACCCGCTTTTAATAAACAGATTCTTAACTATGTTCATTATTTTCTTGGTCGTAAATGCTATCGGCAAGGCAACAGTACTCATATTTGGCATTTTTTGTCCACTGCCATATAACTAACGCCCTATAGCGGGCAAAAAACAGGCCGCAGTCCATCGCTGCGGCCTGTTTGGAGTCCAAAAGAGGCGCTAAGCGCTGTAACCCATCGCCTGCAGAACAAACATGACGACCGTCAGCACCGTAATCACACCGATAGTCGCCCAAGTGAGCACATTCCACACGCGGCCATTGCGGTTGGCGCCCATAATGTGACGGTCGGCAGCGATAACCACCTGGAACACCAGAACCACGGGCAGTAGCACGCCATTGATGACCTGCGAGGTCATCATGATCTGGAACAGATCGACGCCGGGCATGAGCACCAGCACGGCAGAGATGCCAATGATGGCAGTAATGATGCCGCGATAGACCGGGGCCTCGTCCCAGCTGCGGTCGGCACCGCGCTCCCAGCCAAATGCCTCGCAGATAGCGCTCGACGTAACGCCCGGCAGCACGCAGGCAGCCAAGAAGCTCGCCGCGACCAGGCCCGAGGCAAACAGTACCGTAGACCACTGACCCGCAATAGGCTCCAGCGCGCGGGCAGCATCGGCAGCATCGCTGATCTGAATACCCGCCGGGAACAACACCGTGCCGGTCGTGATGATAATAAAGCCGGCAATGATATCGGCAGCGATCGAGCCGCTCACGGTATCAATACGCTGCAGCACGATATCGTCCTCGCCCGCGTTCTTATCGACCACGTTGTTCTGTGCCAAGAAAATCATCCACGGCGCGATAGTGGTACCGATCGTTGCGACCACGAGCGACACGTAGCTGGGGTCATTTTGAATGTTGGGCACGACCAGGTCGACCGCGACCTCACCCCAGTTGGGGCCAGCCATAAACGCGGCGACGATATAGGTCACGAACACGCAGCTCACCAGCAGCAGAATCTTCTCGATGCGCTGGAAACTCCCCGACATGGTAAGCATCCACACCAGCAGCGCCACCAACGGCACCGAGATGCTCGCCGGCACGCCAAAGAGGGCAAGGCCGCTCGCAATACCCGCAAACTCCGAAATGGTCACAGCCGTGTTGGCGATCAACAGCGCCGCCATAGCAAGTACACTCTTGCGCACGCCAAAGCGCTCGCGAATGAGCGATGCCAGGCCCTTGCCCGTGACGCAGCCGCAGCGCGCCGCGGTCTCCTGCGTCACGATGAGCAGCACGGTCATGACAGGAAGCATCCACAGCATCTTGTAGCCATAGCTGGCGCCCGCGCTGGAATACGTTGCAATGCCGCCGGCGTCATTGCCCGAAAGCGCCGCCAGCAGACCAGGACCCATAGCGCCAAAGATGGCCGCGATGGTCAACTTTTGCTTGGTGCCCGACTTTTGCTTGGTATTTTGCACGCGACCACCTAACCCATGACCGACATGGCGAGCAGCACCGCGGCGATGCAATACGCCACGCACGAGATCATGACGGCAATAACGTTCATGGCGGTGCCCGACGTGTTGAGGTCATGCTCGTCACGCCAGAACAGCACCATCAGGTAAATCACGGCGCTCATGTTGCCAACCAGGCAAATAATGGCAGCGATATTAAAGCACCCGGTAAAGAGCTGCTCCTCAAACATGGGCGCATCGAGGAACGCAGCGGTGCGCACCAGCTGGGCGCACAGGTAGGTCACGAGTGACAGAATCAGGCCCATGCCCGTGCTCTGGAAGAAGAACCCCAGATACGGCTTGGGCTCGTCGTCGTGACCGTCATACTCCAGGAAGTAGTTCTTGACGAACGACACCATGCGCGAGGCCGCCAGCAGCACGAGCGGCATGGCGCACATGGGGAACACCACCAGATGCGCGGAGCCGAGCGCCGTCCCCAGCACGGTCGCCATGATGCACGACGCGATGCCCCATACAACAACCCAGTACTGGCGATGCACGAACCAGCTGAGCACGTTCGTCGAGTCGTCCGACGCGCTATCGCCCGAGCCGACACCGGCGATCTGCAGGTCCTCCTGATGCTCCTCGGCGATAACGTCCATGGCGTCGTCGAAGGTCACGATACCAAGGATATGACGGTTCTCGTCGCAGACAGGGATGGCAACCAGGTCGTACTTGGTCATCTCGTCCGTCACGTCTTCCTGGTCCTCGTCGGGCGACACATAGACCAGGTCGCGATAGGCCAACTGACCCAGCGTGGCGTCGCGGTCGGCTACGATCAGCGTGCGCAGCGAAAGCACGCCGGTCAGCATGCCGCTCGGATCCTCGGTATAGACGTAGTAGACGCTCTCGAAGTCCTCGTCGAGCTCGCGAATCGCCTCGATGGCGTCACCGACCGTTGCCGTGGCGGGCAGGGAGACAAACTCCGAGGTCATGATGCGGCCGGCGGTGTTGTCCTCATACCCCAGCAGGTTACGAATCGCTTTCTCTTCCTTGACGCCCATCAGGCGCAGGAGCTTCTCGGCCTTCTCGTAATCGAGCTCGTCGATCAGATCGGCGGCGTCGTCCGGGTCCATCATGGCCAGCATCGACGATGCGTCGGTGTCGGACAGGCCCTCGAGCATCTCGGTCATAAGCTCGTCGTCATCGAACTCCGAGATGGCCTCGGCGGCCTGGGCAGTATCGAGCTGCGCAAACACCTGCGCACGCAGACGCGGGTCGAGCTGCTCGATAATGTCGGCGATGTCGGCAGGGTGCAGCTCGCCGAGCGTCTTGTGCGACACCGAGAGTTGAATGTTCTTGGTCGAGCGGTCGAGCAGGTCCATGTAGGACCAAGCGATGATGTCCTCACTGAGCGGCTTGCCCAGGTGCTTCATAAAGCCTTCGACGATATGCTCGAGCGCGGGGCTGATGGCGCGTAGCAGACCGCGAGCACCGACCTCGGCGCCCAGCAGGCGCAGCTGGTTTTCGCCCGACATGGAAAACTTGATGTCGTTGACGCGCACGACCTTCATGCCCTGCGTGTCGACAATCTGCTTGTTGAGCACGTCGCGGGCAAGCAAGAGTTCGGTCGGCTGCAGGTACGAGAAGCGAATATTGGTGGCAGACGTATTGAGATACACGCCTGTCTCATCGATGCGGTCGACCCATTTGCGCCAGCTGATCATGAACGGCGTCTTGCCGGGACCGCGGAACGCGAGCGACGTCACGTGCGGAAAAACTTCGCCGGTTGCAATGCCAAAATCGTTGACCACGCCGAGCTTTTCGCCGTCGACGTCCAAGACTGGCAATTTGAGCATCTCACTCAGATAATTCAATGGTGCTCCCCATCATTATTCCTCCGGACGCGGCCGCGCGTGCGGCGTCCGGGGGCTTCTGGATATGTATACGCATGCGCGGGCGGCACGCCGCTCGACGCTTACACCCCGTGCATGCGCAAAAAGCACCTGCATGGGGTCATCGACTGTATGGTCGAGGTTTGGATTTCACCTGTAACCTTTCTCTTGACCCTCATTAACCGCAGTAACTATAGCATCAGCATCGCCCTGCGGCATCGAATTTATGCGCTGCACATTGCAGGCATACCAAACGCTGACGCATCCGTGACATAGCCATTGGGGACGTTCTTAAACGACTACCCAATGACTACTCTGTGGTGTCATCGTCCTCGGCAAGTTGGGGGAACACGGCGTCCTTGGGCATGGTGACCTTCGTCAGCGAGGTGAGCTTTTTGCTCAGCGACGTGTCCGTCTTAACCAGGTCGCTGAGCGTCACGATCTTGTAGCCGTCGGCAATGAGGCCATCGATAATCTGCGGCAGCGCCTCGAGCGTCTGCTCGGCGCATTCGTCTCTATCGGTGAGCAGCACGATATTGCCCGGCGTCACCGAATCGAGCACCGTTGAGACCTGCTCGTCGGCACCGTTGAGCAGCCAGTCGCCCGAGTCGATATTCCACGAGACCACGGCGGAGACCAGGTCCATCGCATCAATCCAGTTTTGCTCGTCAAAGGCAGCGTAGGGAGCACGCAGCAGCATCGTCTTCACGCCGGTCGCCGACTTAATCGCATCGGTGCCTTTCGTGATCTGCTCGCGTACCGCCTCACGGTCCTGACCCTTGAGCGAATCGTCGCTGTAGCTGTTGGATCCGATTTCGCACCCGGCATCGACAATCGCCTTGGCCGTGGCAGGCGAGGCCACGGCCGCATCGCCCGACAGGAAGAACGTCGCGGTGACGCCCTTTTCCTTGAGTACCTGCAAAATCTGCTTGGTCGCGCCGCTCGGACCCTCGTCAAACGTCAGCGCCACGTACTTTTTGTTGCCCTTGGGCGCCACGCTGGCGCACGCAACGACGCAATCGGTGGCGGGCACAACCTCGCCGCGGTCCTGCGTCTTGCCCGACTGCTCACCAACCCACACCTCGGAGCGGCCCTGGACACCCCACGTCTGCACATACTCTATGGCGCCCGTGCCCTCGACCTTGAGCTTGGGCTCGATAACCGTAGCCTGAATCTCGTGCTTCTCGTAGGTGTTACGGCCATCCTTGACCGTCACCTTCTCGCCGCCCTCAAGTTCGCGGCTATCCCATTTGCCCTGCTTCACGCGCTTGCCGTCGACCTTCACCGACAGCTTTTCGCCCCCATGGCGCTTGAGCACGCTGTCATCGACGGCCAGTAGGTCGCCTGCGTCGTAGGTGTCAGTCAACTCCTGGTCGTCTATGAGATTCTGCAGCGTAGAGCCCACGCGCACCGCGGTCTTTTGCCCGTTGAGTTCCACGTCCACGCTGCGGTTGACGTAGCCCACGACGGCAGCGATAAACAGCACGAGCGCACAGCCCACGGCAATGAGCGCATAGGGCAGACGGGACGGTCGGCGCGGCGAGCGCCCGTTGCCGATGCGCGCGCTGCGGTCGCTAAACCCGCGGCTATGGTTGAGGTACATCGCGCCGGGCTTACGGCGGCGACGGCGCTGACCGCTGGGCAGCTGCCCCAGGTCGCGGCGCGCCGTCGGACGCGCACCCGAACGCCCGTTTAAGTTGGATCCGTTTTGGCGCATGTGCCCTCCCCCATAAACACAGCAAGCCGGAGCAACAGGTCTCCGGCTTGCCTCCCATCATTTGGTACGTCGCTATTTTGTAGCTTTTGACGAGCCTCCGCTCGCCTTTTGGTATTCGTCCTTAAAGGCCTTGAACATGCCGCGCGTCTTGCCGAGCTGCTTGCCCAGTGCGCGACTGCCCTTGTCCACGGCAACCGACCCCTTGTCGTCGAGCACCTTGGCGCCCTTTTTGACCTTGTCGCCCACCACGACGCTGGCCTCGGCGGCCTTGGCAGCCGCACCGCCCGAATACCCGAGCGACTTGACCTCGTCCGAGACGACCATCGCGCCGTTCTCGTAGCCGCGCAGCATCGTCGGCGGCACCTGCGTGTCACCAACCAAAACACTCGAAGCAGCACCGGCGGTCACATAGAATGCCTGCACGATGCCCGAGCGCGGCTTGAACTCAACGTCCGAGCAATAGCCCACGACGTCGCCCGATTCCGTGCGCACGTCCATACCGACCCAGATGATGCAATCGTCCAGGTTGATGTCGAGGCGCTTGGCGGCGGCGGCATCGTACGTGTCCTTGACGTCATCGACCGCAATAGCGCCCTCGTAGACACCAATGGCGTCGAGCGCTACGAATCGGTCGGGGCGCTCGATCATGCCCGCGATATCGGACTGGCGGACCATAAAGCCGACCACGCGCGTACCGCCCGGGGTAAAGACCGGAAAGTGAATCTTTCCGAGCTTTTTAGGGCTGCGCGGCGTGCCGTCCTTTTTGGTGCGCTTGTCCTCGGTAGGCTTGCGATAGATCTTGGCGCCGACAAAATCCCCGGCGCGCATTATGCCTCGGTCGAGGGCTCCGCAGCCTCGGTATCAGCCTCGACGGCGTTCTCGACCACGACGTCGGCGGCAGGCGTCACGTTGCCGCCCGAAATGGCGTCGTTGAGCTGCTCGCGCAGCTGGTCCATGCGCTCGCGGGCCAGGTCGACCTTGGCGCGCAGGTCGTCGGTCTTGGCGTCGACCATCGGGCCAAAGTCATTCACCGCAGCACGGGCCTCCTCGGCGCTGTGCTCGTAGGTGTCGCGCATATTGTCCCAGGCGTCGTTGGCGATATCGGCAGCCATGGCGCGGGTCTCGGCGCCCGAGCGCGGGGCCAGAGCAACGCCGACAATAGCGCCGGCAGCGGCACCAAAAAGTGCGCCGGAGACAAAGCTGAAAGTCTTACCCATGATCATTCCTCTCCTGCGGGCACGTCGGTGCCCACCGTTTGAATGCTGTCCATTATACCCGCAGCGCATCACTTGCCGCTCCGCTCATCTGCGTACGGCAAAGACGCAGGTACGTGATGGTGATAAACGCGTAGGCCTACTCCTGAGGCATAGCCGGCATGGCCACCGTGGCACACGGGTCCTCGCCGGCGCCGTCCACGAGCGGCAGGGCGCCCTCATGCGCAGGTCCTGCCGGAACCGTCGCCGCACCGCCAAAGACGGCCGCAGGGGCCTCGTGGTTCTCGGCGACCGCACCCTCGGTATCGATTGCCTCCTGCGGCTCGTCGTCAAAGTTGGGGACGCCCTGGGGCTCGGTGGGAACGGGCTCGGCGGTCGCATCGGCAACGGGCTCGGCGTCGACCGGCACATCGCCCTCGTCAGCGCCCTCGTCCTCGGCAGCATCTTCGCCGTTCGCGGCGGCGACGGCCTCGTGAGGATCCTTGCCCTCGGCCTCGGCGCGCATGCCCAGCACCAGGTTGCGCAGGCCCGCGACCGTGCCTTCCACGTCGGGGGCAGGCTGGTCGGCGTGCAGGTACGCCCAGTCCATCATAAAGGTGGCCGACGACAGCGCACCGATGGCCAGTGCGTCGTCGGGACACGAAAGCTCGACCTCAAAGACACGCTCGTCATGCTCGCTTACGCGCGTGCGGCCGCACGAGATGCTACCGGCAAGACCGGTCTCGTTCATGAGCTCGACCGTCACGTGCTCCAGCAGGTGGCAGAGCTCGGTCTGACCCATGCAGTCCTGGAACTCGCGGCCGGAATCGCCCAGGCACAGGTGCTTGGCAATCGCCGGCACCAGGTAGTACACGCGCGCCGTGGCCTCGATATCCTCCGAGGTCATGAGCGGCATGCCGGGGTTCACCAGCACGTGCGCGCAGATCTTGTCCTCGCTGACGGTGACCTTAAGGATGTTGAACAGGCCTGCCATAACTCTCCCCTACTCTTCCTTGTCCTACTCGTCGCCGTCGTGCGGATTCGCGGAACCCGCACCCGACGTCGTCGGCTCGTCTACCGAAGACTCGGAATCCTTCTTATCGGTTTCGGCCGGAGCGATCACGCGAATGAGCGAGATGCGCTGGCCACGCATCGACTGCACTTTAAACTTGTACCCCGCGACCTCAAACACCTCTCCGATGTCGGGCACCGAGTCGCAAAGCTCCAAAATCCAGCCGGCGATGGTCTCATAATCATCGCTTTCCTCGAGCGGCCAACCAAGCTCAATCGCGTCATCGCACGAAAAACGCCCATCGACGAGCCACTCGCGGCGCGAAAGGCGCGTGAGGTACTTGTTGTCGGGGTCGAACTCGTCCTCGATCTCGCCCACGATCTCCTCGACGATGTCCTCGATGGTGATGATGCCGGCCGTGCCGCCGTACTCATCCACGACGACCACGATCTGGTCGTGCGAGGTCTGCATCTCGGACAGCAGCGGCAGGATGTCCTTGGTGTCGGGCACAAAGGTGGCGTCGCGCAAAAAGCCGGCGATGGGCTGGTCGCCCTTGCCGTCGAGCGCGGGCTGGATCAGGTCCTTGATGTGCGCGATGCCCGCGACGTTGTCGGGGTCCTCGTGATAGACGGGGATGCGGCTGAAGCCGGTCTGGCGCATGGTGGACAACACGTCGGCGACCGTCTCGTCGTCCTCGCACATGGTGGTGTCCACGCGCGGCACCATGACCTCGCGGGCAACGGTGTCGCCCAGGTCGAAGATCTCGTGGATCATGCGCTTTTCCTCGTCGAGCAGGTCGTCCTGCTCCGAGACCATGTACTTGATCTCTTCCTCCGAGACGTTCTGACGGTCATCGGCACTCTTGATGCGCAGGATGCGGGCCAGGCCGTCGGAGCAGGCACCGGTCAGCCACACGAGCGGGCGGGCGATCTTTTGGAAAAACGACAACGGTCCCACGACCTGCTTGGACACGCCCTCGGCATTGGCCAGGCCGATGCGCTTGGGGACGAGCTCGCCGATCACGATGGACACGAAGGCGACCGCGACGGTGATGATGACCGGCGCCAGGCCGCGTGCGATGGCGGAAAGCGGCGCGACGCCAAAGCTCATGAGCCACGTGGCGAGCGGGTCGGACAGGCTCGTCGAGGCGACGGCGGACGAGGCAAAGCCCACGAGCGTGATGGCGACCTGGATGGTAGCCAACAGCTGATCGGAGTCGGCGGCGAGCTGGACGGCGCGCTCGGCGCGCTTGTCGCCCTCCTCGGCATCGTGCTCCAACACGGCACGCTTGGCCGTGGTGAGAGCCATCTCGGACATGGAGAAGTAGCCGTTGATAAGCGTCAGGACAAGCGTGGTAATAAGGGAGATGGTTATGTCCATCGGGAGTTTCTCGAACCTCCAAGATTCGGGACGTTGGGTAGTAAGCGTAGGTGACGGATAGGGCAATTGCGCCGGTCGCCCGTGCGAGCGGGGCCGTGGGCGCGGTCGCTAGATTACGAAGAGGATCACCGCCATGAACTGGAAGATGCTGCCGGCGAGCACCCACAAGTGGAAAACACTGTGCAGATAGCGCACGTTTTTGGCGATATAGAACGGCACACCCACGGTGTAGCACACGCCGCCGACGGCGAGCAGGGCAAGTGCCACGGGGTTGAGCAGCGACACGAGCTCGGGCAGTTTAAAGACAACGAGCCAGCCCATCAGCAGGTAGACCAGGCCACTTACCCAGTGCGGTTGACGCTCGCGCATAAAGCACTCGAGGGCGATACCGATGATGGCGATGGCCCACACCGCAAAGAACAGCATAGGGCCGCCGTCGTTTGCGAGCGTGATGAGGCAAAACGGCGTATAGCTGCCGGCTATGAGCAGGTAGATGCAGCTGTGGTCGATGATGCGAAACACGCGCTTGGCGCGCGCAGGCTGAATCGCGTGGTAGAGCGTGGAGGCTAGGTATTCGAGGATAATGCTGACACCATAGACAATCGCCGCGGCCATGTGGGCCGGGCCTCCGCCGCGCAGGGCAGCGAATACGATCAGGAGCACCAGGCCCGCGATACCCAGCAGGCAGCCGACACCATGGGTGACGGAGTTCATGATCTCCTCGCCCACCGTGTAGTGTGGAACGGCCGCGATCTTGGGTCGCGGCTTGGAACTGTCGCTCGAATCGGACATGCCGGTTACATCCTCCAACGTAAAGAGTTCTCAACACTATATCAAAGCGTCTGGGTGCGTGCGAAATTTGCACCATACGTGACCCTTTGTTTACCCATTCTTTGCCTGTTGACGCATCAACGGCGAACATCCATAATGCGCTTGTTTTAAATGTTGATGTATTAACATCTTTAAGGAGAACCGTAAATGCCTCAAAGCGCACACCCCCATCGAAAGTTCAAGATAGCCGGCATTGTTACGTTGGTAGTCGTTGTCGCGCTGCTGGGGTTTGCCGGCAACTTTCTGTTTGACTTCGCGCTGAATCCCCGCGCGCCATACACCATGAAGATGATGCAGGACGGCAAGGACGACAAAGAAGGTGAGCAGCCGGATGCCGAGGAAACCGAGGCGCGGGCATGGTTTAAAGAGAACCGCGAGAGCAGCAGCCTCACCGCAGATGACGGAACCGAACTTGCCGCTTGGTATTTTGCCGCCCCAGAGAGCACGCACAATTACGCTATCTGCCTACACGGATACACCGATGAGCCCATCGGTATGGCCCGATACGCCAAACGATTCCATGACCGCGGCATGAACGTACTCGCACCTGCCGCCCGCGCCCACGAGCGCTCCGGCGGCGACTATATCGGCATGGGCTGGCCCGAGCGGCTCGATGTCGTTGCATGGATTGGGCGGATCGTTCAGGCTGACCCCGAGGCGCGCATCCTGGTCTTTGGCGAGTCGATGGGTGCAGCGACCGCCATGAACGTTGCGGGGGAATCTCTGCCCGCAAACGTGAAATGCATTATCGAAGACTGTGGTTATACAAGTGTTTGGGACGAGTTTTCTCTGCAGCTCAAGGACGTGTTCGGCCTGCCCAGCTTTCCCTTGCTCGATGTAGCAAACTTGGTGTGCAACGTGCGCGCGGGCTACGACTTTCATAAGGCGAGCAGTGTGGAACAACTCAAACACGCGACGGTTCCCATGTTGTTCATCCACGGCGACCAGGACACCTTTGTGCCGTACGACATGCTCGACCAAAACTACGACGCGTGCGCCAGCAAGGTCAAGCAAAAGCTCACCATTCATGGCGCCACCCACGCCAAGAGTGCGCAAGTTGACCCCGAGCTCTACTGGAACACGGTCGACGACTTCCTCGGAAAGAATTTTTAGGCAAAAAGCAACGTCCGGGGCTTTATCTGGCCCCTATTTTCGAAGGCTCTGTTAGACCAAGGTTGACATAAAAACGATGTCACCGCGAG
>NZ_QRJA01000040.1:0-11316 GCF_003471405.1 Collinsella sp. AM20-15AC | reverse complement strand
ATGTCCAAGAAATGGGAGGCAGTTCACAGGCACCTTTGTGGTGGTTTATGCTATTCCGGGTGGAAGGGAGCGAGCAATGGCGTCTGAGGGCTTTTTTGAGCGGGTGTACGAGGTGGTCGAGCAGATTCCCGAGGGGATGGTCGCCACGTATGGTCAGGTGGCGCTGCTCGCCGGTCGTCCACGAAGCGCGCGCTATGTGGGCTATGCGCTGCACAGCAATCCGCGCCCTGGTCAGATTCCCTGCCATCGTGTGGTGTTTGCCGATGGCCGCATTTGCGAGGGCTTTGCGTTTGGCGGCCCCGATGCTCAACGTGAGCTTTTGCTAGGGGAGGGTATGGCATTTAAGGACGACATGCACGTCGACTTGGCCGTCTGTCGCTGGCCAGGAGGGCTCTAGCGGCTCGTTCGTGTCAAAACCACCACAAAGGTGCCTGTTCCCTTTGTGGTGGTTTTAGTTTACCTGAGTTAACTTATGGAGAAGCTATGGGGGAACATATTGACGCTACAAAGTAAACCACGGTGAACTATATTGTATTCAGCAACGGAGCAGGCAATAGGCGATGAAAAAGCCTGCCCTGTTGAGTTTGATTCGCATTCCTCCCCTCTGTGCGATTCAACGGTGTACTTCGGGAACAGGCCCGCTGGCAACTAACTGCCAGCGGGCCTGTTCCTGTTTTTCGGGGGAGTGCAATGGGCAGAGCCGAACCGGTCGGGCACCAAAAAAGGCGGACGCACTAGCGCCCGCCCTATAGCAATCGAAAGTTCTAGCCAGCAGATCGATCTAGTACACCATGCCCATGGCGTCCTGAACCTCGGCAAGGGTCTGCTCGGCGATCTCATTGGCGCGACGGTTGCCCTCGTGCAGCACGTCCTTCACGTAATCCAGATCGTTCTCATAGCGCTGGCGACGCTCGCGGATCGGCGCGAAGTACTCGTTGACGGCCTCGGTCACGTACTTCTTGAGCTGGCCGGAGCCACCCATGCCAATCTCCTCGGCAATCTCGACTTCGGAACGGCCGGTGCAGATGGCGGCCGTCGAAAGCAGACCGGACACGCCGGGGCGGTTCTCGGGATCGAACGTGATCATGCGCTCGGAGTCGGTCTGGCTCTTCTTGATGCGCTTGGCCGTCTCCTCGGCGGTCATCGAGATGTTGATGGCGTTACCGTAGCTCTTGCTCATCTTGCGACCGTCCAGGCCCGGCAGCAGCGGGGTCTCGGACAGCAGTGCGTCGACCTCGGGGAACACCTTGCCGTAGCGGTTGTTAAAGCGGCGGGCGATGGTGCGGGTGAGCTCGATGTGCGGCAGCTGGTCGCGACCGACGGGCACCACATTGCCCTTGCAGAACAGGATGTCGCAGGCCTGGTGCACCGGGTAGGTGAGCAGAAGGCCGGTGAGCTCGTGGCCCGAGGCCTCCATCTCGGCCTTGACCGTGGGGTTGCGCGCCAGCTCGGCCTCGGAGACCAGCGACAGGAACGGCAGCATGAGCTGGTTTGCGGCGGGTACGGCGGAGTGCGCGTAGATCATGGTCTTGTCGGGGTCGATGCCGCAGGCAAGGTAGTCCATGACCATGTTGTACACGTTGTCCTGGATGTGCTCGGTCGTATCGCGGTCAGTGATGACTTGGTAGTCGGCGATGAGCACGTTGGTCTTGGCGCCCATGTTCTGCAGCTCAACACGGCCCTTGAGGGTGCCGAAGTAGTGACCCAGGTGCAGACGGCCGGTGGGGCGGTCGCCGGTGAGCATGGTGAACTTCTCGGGCGTTTTGGCCAGGCCCTCGCGAATGGCGTTGCTCTTTTGCAGCGCGACTTCGTAGCTGTTCTCGTTTGGCATGATTGCTCCTAACGTATGTTCATGGGTCAAGATGATAACGCGTTTATTGGAGGGGCGGGTCGTAAGTAGGCGAGGGGCGGGAGAGCGGCGGCTTGTGCGATGGGCGCGGCGTGGCTGCACGTTTGGCCGGCGGCGTCTGGACGCATCCTCGGCAGCTTACCCTAGCGCCTGTGGTGGCGCTCTTCCTTGCGTTCTTCTGCTGCCTGCTCCTCTTGCTTAAAGGCGGGATCGTCGGGGGTGACGAGCTCGTCCTCGTGCGTGCGCTTGTTGTAATGGTGACGCAACACGGGCTCAAACAGATGCAGATGCTTGGCAAAGGCCGCCGAGCCAATGGCGAGCACGGTAAAGATGAGCACGCGCATGGGCACCTCGACCTGGTTGATCGCGGCGGCGCCGGCCGAAAGCATAATGCACCAGGCGTAGATGAGCAGCACAGCCTGCTTTTGGTTGTAGCCCTCTTGGATCAGGCGGTGGTGGATGTGGCCCTTGTCGGCCTGCCCGATGCTAATGTGGGCGCGCTTGCGGCGCACGATGGCGCTAAACGTGTCGATGATGGGCACGCCGGCAACGATGAGCGGGATGATAAGCGAGGTGAGCGCGGCGGTGCGGCTCACGTTGAGTAGCGAGATGGAGCCCAGCGCAAAGCCCAGAAGCAGCGACCCCGAGTCGCCCAAGAAGATGCTTGCGGGGTTGAAGTTGTAGCGCAAAAAGGCCAGACAGGCGCCAAAGAGCGCAATGGAGAGCGCGGCGGCGTCGATGCGGCCCGAGAGAACGGCCATCGAAAACATGGTGAACGACGCGATGCCGCAGATGCCCGTGGCTAAGCCGTCGAGGCCGTCGATGAGGTTAATGATGTTGGTGAATGCCACCAGATAGATCACGGTGATGGGGTAGGCGAGCCATCCGAGCATGATTTCGCCGGGGGCAAACGGGTTGACAATGACGCCGATGCGCAGGCCACCCACGCAGGCGATGAGCGCAGCGAGGACCTGTCCGGCCAGCTTTTGCTTGGGCTTGAGCTGGATGACGTCGTCGATAGCGCCGGTCGCAAAGATGACGGTAAAGGAGAGCGCCAGCATGGGATAGCTAATGTGAAGGCGCGGGTGCGGCACCAGGACGGGCGGCCAGCCTAGGTGCCAGGTGCCTAGGATTTGCACAATGCAGGCAACGACCAGGCCCAAAAACACCGCCGTTCCGCCCAAACGCGGGATGGGCTTGGTGTTGATGCGGCGCTTGGAAGGATAGTCGACGGCGTCGAGCTTAATTGCCAAGCGCTTGACCAGGGGCACCATGAGGAAGGTCGTGATAAAGGCCGCCGCTGCCACGCATAGGTACGGTATGTAGCTCGGGGATGAAGCCATGAATCTAAAAACCGCCAAGCGTCGAAGGAAAAGGTCAGAAGAACGCCATGCGCAAAGGGCATAGCCGAACCATGATACTCGACCACGGGGGGTGCATGGAATTGCATGCAGCGATAATCACGCGCTTACCAGATATTGGGATGTTGTCGATGGCTTGTCGGGATACCGGCGGGGATCCATATGGGCTGTAATGGTGGTTTTCGGCAAATGAAAACCACCCCCCACGTTACGAAAATGAACCCACCTAAAACAGGTGGGTGCCCTCATCGACTGTTCCAGCGTCCTTAACAACGAAGGATACCTGTACTAGGTACGACTGTGTGGGCTCCCTAAATAAACGCGACGGTTCACCCAGTTGCTCCGCGGGGGGCGGAATACCTACATCATAAAGCGGCACTTTATCGATTCCAGTCTTGACATTATAAAAATCGTGTCGGACGATTACGGCGCCTTGGGCTCGAGCCGTCTGTGCGGTTGGTCCCTTTACGTTTGAGCTGCTGAATCATTGTTTTGGAGCATGTTTTTATGCCGACGTCGTTGACCGAACTTTTTTCGCCCGCCTGCCATTTGTGTCCGCGCCGTTGCGGTGCGGCGCGCGACGAGGGCGCGCGTGGCGTGTGCGGCGCCGACAACACGCTTAAGGTCGCCCGCGCGGCGCTCCATATGTGGGAGGAGCCGCCCATTTCGGGCGAGGCCGGCTCGGGTACGATTTTCTTTAGCGGCTGTTCGCTCAAATGTATCTACTGCCAAAACCACGAGATCTCGACGGGCAATTTCGGTCTTGAGATTTTGCCCGAGCGTTTGGTCGAGATTATGCTGGAGCTGCAGGACCAGGGCGCCAATAACATCAACCTGGTGACGGCGACGCACTATGCGCACCTGTTGCCTGCCGCGATTGCCGCGGCACGGACGTGCGGGTTGGTCATCCCAATTGTCTACAACACGAGTGGTTACGAGCGCGCGAGTGCCGTGGCGGCGCTGGGCGACCTGGTCGACGTGTGGCTTACGGACTTTAAATATGCCGATGCCGGGCTTGCTCAGTCGCTTTCTCATATTAAGGACTACCCGCGCGTGGCCGTGTCGGGTCTGGCCCAGATGGCGCGCGAGATTGAGCGCCGCGGGGGAGAGCTGGTAGACGAGGACGGGCTCATGAGGCGCGGCATAATCGTGCGTCATCTGGTGCTGCCGGGGCATGCGGACGATTCGTGCCGCGTGTTGGACCTGGTGTGGCAGACGGTGGGCGACGTGCCGATCTCGGTCATGAACCAGTACACGCCCAATGCCCTCATGCGCGAACAAGGCGGCGACCTGGCGCGCGCCGTGACGCGCGAGGAGTACGAGCAGGTGCTCGACCATGCCGACGACCTGGGCTTTACGACGATGTTTTGGCAAGAAGGCGGCGCGGTAGACGAGAGCTTTACCCCGGCGTTCGATACCACCGGTGTTCTTACTAGTGCTCAAACCAGCTAATCTGGGACGAGGCTCTTTGAGTAGTCTTTTTGGGACGGGGCTGTTTTAGCTACCCCTGCCGCTGTTCGACCAAACCGTTCGCGTTGTCTGTCGGGGTAGCTAAAACAGCCGCGTCCCAAAAAGACTGGGTATTGGGCGTTGACAGTTGGCGAGCCGTAGGTAAAATATCAACTTGTCCTGGGGACGTAGCTCAGTTGGGAGAGCGCTGCCGTCGCATGGCAGAGGCCGAGGGTTCGACTCCCTTCGTCTCCACCCTTGGATTTGATAAGCCGCTGACATTGTGTCGGCGGCTTTTTTTAAAAGAAAGGGCTGTACCATGGCCAAGCTTGAGTCCCAACCACTGTCTGCCGAGGAACGCGCCGAGTTGGAAGAGCTCCGCGCCGAGAAAGCTCGTCGCGAGGCCCAGGAAGAGGCACGCCGCGAGCGTGAGGAGCTGGCCGCCCTGCGTGCCGAGCGCGAGAAGGCCGAGGAGGCCGCCGCGAACGTCGCCCCCGCGCCCAAGCCCGCCGCCGCGAAGCCCGCGCCCACCGCACCTAAACCTCAGCCTAAAAAGGTCGCTCGTTCCAAGTCCGTCGAGCCCAAGCCGAGCCGTGACGAGATGACCTTTGCCCAGCGCATGGTTACCTCCAAGGAGCCTACGGGCGAGAACGAGATCCCTGGCATGGCGCCGGCTCAAAAAATCATCATTGTCCTTGCCCTCATCGCGTTTGTCATCTTTATGGGCTACACGATCCTGACCAGCATGGGCCTGCTCTAGCCCATTCGCGCTGGGTGCCATGCCCGAACACTCTGCCCTTTTCCAACCCTCAACCTCTGCACAACGCATCCGAAAGGTCGCCCCATGGCTTTGACCGACATCTCGCATCCCACCGACATTGCAATGCTCACCGATCTGTACGAGCTCACTATGGCCCAGGGCCTGTGGGAGAGCGGCAAGGCCAATGAGCAGGGTTGTTTTACCGCGTTTTACCGCGACCATCCCTTTGGCAGCGCCTATGCCGTCATGTGCGGCACCGCCGAGCTGCCCGAGCTGGTCGAGAACCTGCGCTTTACGCCCGAGGATATCGACTACCTCGCCTCACTCCAGGCCCCGGCCGGCGGTGCGATGTTCAAGCCTGCATTCCTCGACTACCTGCGCGATTTTCATGCACATGTAAACATCGACGCCGTCCCCGAGGGCGAGCTCGTCTTTCCGCGCGAACCCATGGTTCGCGTCACCGGTCCCGCGCTGGAGTGCCAGCTGCTCGAAACGGCGCTGCTCAACATCGTCGGCTTCCAGACGCTTGTCGCCACCAAGACGGCGCGCGTGGTGCTGGCGGCGGACGGCCGTCCCGTTGCCGAGTTTGGCCTGCGCCGCGCCCAGGGTCCCGATGGCGGGCTGGCCGTCGCGCGCGCGAGCTACGTTGCCGGCTGCTCCTCTACGTCCAATGTGCTCGCCGGCCGCCGCTACGGTATTCCCGTCTTTGGCACGCATGCGCACAGCTGGGTCATGAGCTTCGACTCCGAGCTCGAGGCCTTCCGCGCCTTTGCCAAGTCGAGCCCCAAGAATTGCACGCTGCTCATCGACACCTACGACGTACGCGAGGGTTGCGAGCATGCCATTACGGTTGCCAAGGAGATGGAAGCGGTGGGCGAGCGCCTGTCGGCCATTCGCATCGACTCCGGCGACCTCGCCAAGCTCTCCAAGTATGTGCGCGGCCGTTTTGATGCCGAGGGCCTGCCCTATGTGGGGATCTCGGTTTCTAACGATTTGGATGAGTACACGATTCAGTCGCTGCTCGACCAGGGCGCGCCTATCGATAGCTTTGGCGTGGGCACCAAGCTCGCGACCTGCTACGACCAGCCGGCGCTGGGCGGCGTGTACAAGCTCGCCGCCCGCCGTGCGAGTGAGACGGACCCGTGGACGCCGGTGGTCAAGCTCTCCGAGCAGCCCTACAAGCGCACGATCCCGGGTGTGCAACGCGTGCGCCGTTATTACGACGGCTTTGGCGGCCCAGTCTGCGACATGATCTACGACGAGGACCATCTGGCGGGGGAGGGCGCCGCGCGCGGCAATACCCTCGTGGCCGTGAATGATGCCGCTCTGGTGACCGACGTGTCCGAACTTGAGTATCGCGAGCTGCTGGTGCCGATCGTGCGCGATGGCAGTGCGGTGGCTCCGCGTGAGAGCATCCAGGACGCGCGCGAGCGTTGCGCCTGGGCACTTGACCATCTGGACGCAGCTTTCAAGCGCTTCCTGTACCCGCAGACCTATGTGGTGGGCATGGAGCAGGGCCTGGCTCAGGTGCGCGACGAGCTCGTGCGCAAGAACATGGCTGCGGCTTCGGCCTTCCCCTGGGCAAAATGATCCGAAGGGGACGGAGGAAAACGGATCATTTTCGTCCGTTCCGCACCAGGCGCCCCGACTGCCCCAGCTCGCCCGAACGCTCGACATTCGATTGGTTTGACGTATGACGACTTCTTATAAAACGATGGTGGTAAAGATCGGTTCGTCCACGGTGGTGGGCGCCGACGGCAAGGTCAACCGCGCCTTTATCGGCGGGCTTGCCGACCAGGCCGCAGCGCTGCGCGAGCTTGGCTGGCGCCTGGTCGTGGTGAGCTCGGGTGCCATTGCCTGCGGCTATCCCGTGCTGGGCTTCGACCGCAAGCCGGTCGGTGACCTGCCGAGCCTGCAGGCCTGCGCCTCGGCCGGTCAGTGCATCATCTCGTCGGCCTACGACGAGGAGTTCCATGCGCGCGACCTGCTCACCTCGCTCGTGCTGCTCACGCGTCACGACACGGCGCGCCGCACGTCCTACCTGCACGCGCGCGACGCCCTGCTGCGCCTGGTGGAGCTGGGCGTGGTGCCGGTCGTCAACGAGAACGACACCGTTACCGTCGATGAGATCAAGTTCGGCGACAACGACACGCTGGCGGCGCTTGTGAGCTGCCTGGTTTCTGCCGATCTGTGCGTGACGCTCTCGGACATCGATGGCCTCTACACCGCCAATCCGCATGAGGATCCGACGGCCGAGTTTATCCCGGTCGTGCATAAGATCGATGCCAAGATTATCGCCTCGGCGGGCGATTCTTCCACATCGGTGGGTACGGGCGGCATGATCACCAAGATTCGCGCGAGCCGCATTCTCATGACGGCGGGCATTCAAAGCGTGATTTGCTCGGGCGAGGAGCCCGATGCGCTCGTGCGTCTGGCCCGCGGCGAGAGCGTGGGTACGCTGTTCGATCCGCCGGCGGAGCGCCTGGACATTGCGCCGCGCAAGTTGTGGATCGCACTGGGTGACAAGGCGCATGGCTCGGTGACGGTCGATGATGGCGCCGCGAAGGCGCTGGTCAGCCGCGGATCGTCGCTGCTCGCGGTGGGTATTCGCGAGGTCGATGGCCAGTTTGCCGAGGGCGATGTGCTCGACGTGTGCGACCCGAGCGGCATGGTTGTCGCCCGTGGTATCGCCGAGGCCGATTCGGACGTGCTGGAGCTTGCAGCCGGCCGCCGCCAGGACCAGATTGCCAGCAACCGCCTGCTCGCAGACCTGGCCGAGAAGCCCGCGATCCATAGGGACAACTTGATAGTGTTCGCCTAACCAATTGACGCTGCAAACGCCCCTAAGCGGCAATCTGACGTTCAATCGTCGGGCATGACCAAAAGGTCAATGCCCTCCTCTTTCACGTCACCTTGCTCGCTTAGGGGCGTTTTCGCTTTCTGTCCTCTACCAGCGGCATTGTCGTTGCCGGCACTTGGGGACGTTCCTATTGTGCCGGCAGACGGGGACACTCCTTTGCTAGAAGATCTGGCGCAGGTCTCCGCGGTTGAGGGCTTCGTCGAAGAGGTGCTTGAACACCACGCTGCCGTGCAAGCCGTCGTGCTCGAACTCGTTGGTCACCCAGGCATGCGAGTTGCCCACGCGGCTGAGCGTATCGAGCTGCATGCCCGAGTCCACGTACATGTCATCGAAGTACACCGCGGCCTGCAGGGGCACCTCGTTGCACGCCAGGCGCTGCGGGTCGTAGATCTTGTCCCAGCTTGTGTCTTCCATAAGCAGATCCATCGCCGGCTTGAAGGGCTTAAGTTCGGGCATCTGCTCAAACATCCACGGGAACATGGCCTCGCCGGTAAACATGAGCGGTCGCGTGAGCGTGTCGAACTCGGCACGATGGGCCTTCTCTTCTGCCGCGGCCCAGCGAATGGGCATGGTGTCGCCGTCGGCGTAGATGAACTCCTGAAGCGTCCAGTACAGCGGATTCGTGCGCGTGTTGGTGCGCTCGAAGGCGCGCATCAAAAAGCTGTCGGATACCGAGGCGCCGCAGGCCAGCGTGCCGTCGCCGTCAACAAAAGCATGATCGATAATCCAATGCATGCGCTCAAAGCTCGGCTTCATGCCAAAGTCGCTGCCCATGAGCTGCAGGCGTTCGACCGTCATCGGCGAGCCGTCGGGTAGCACGGGCTTTTGCTCCTCGAGGGCATCTGCCAGGGCCGCCACGCGCTCGACGTCGGCGGGGTAGCGGTTGTAATACTGCTGCGTCTTGGCAGCCATGCGCGGGAAGGTGTGCGCGTAGACCTCGCTTGCGCTCGCCGGTACGTGGGGGATGCCGCCGCAGGTAAAGCTTGCCGCCACGCCCTCGGGGAAGAGCGACAGGTAGCTCAGCGTCAAAAAGCCGCCGTAGCTCTGCCCGAGCGTGACCCAGGGCCTGCCGCCAAAGCCCACCAGGCGCAGGTACTCAAAATCGCGCACGATGGAGCTGGCGAGGTGGCGCTTGAGGAAGTCCGCCTGCGAGCGGTCCGCATCGGCGCCGGCTGCCTCGGCACGCTCGCCCAGTGCGGCAATCGTGCGTCCGTCTACACAGCTGCTGCGTCCGGTGCCGCGCTGGTCGGGCAGGACGACGCGGAAGTGCTTGACGGCCTCCTCGATCCAGCCGTCGCTTGTGGGTGACAGCGGACGCGGGCTCTCGCCGCCGGGGCCGCCCTGCAAAAACAGGAGCAGTGGCAGATCGTCGTTGATGCGGTCGGGCGCGCAAACCACACGGTAGAAGAGCTTGATGCTCTCGGGCGCACCTGCGATGGGCGCCGGCATGGCGCCGCGGCGCATGGTGCTGCCGACGGCCAGGAGCATCGGCTCCAGGCCGCGCCAGTCGAGGGGGACGTCGATGCTGTGGTCCTCGACATACAGGCCGGGGACGTGGTACGAAGTGATGAGGGCCATGTGAGTCTTCCGTTCGTTGCGGTGTTTCGGGTTGACCAATTCTACCGCCGCGGGCGAGGCCATGCGCAAATCGGCTACCATGGTTGCAAACTTCTAGGAGAAAGGGCCGCCCATGTCGGTCGATATAGCCACGTATGTCCACGATCTTGCCGTTGCCGCTAAGGCAGCGTCGGCCTCGCTTGCCACGGCGAGCGACGAGCAGCGCCAGGAGGCCGTGCGCGCCATGGCCGCAGCACTGCGCAACGGTGTCGACTCCATCGTTGCCGCCAACGAGCTCGATATGTCCGCCGCGCGCGATGCGGGGACCTCGGCGGGGCTCCTCGACCGTCTGCTGCTGACGCCCGAGCGCGTTGAGGGTATGGCCGCCGGCCTGGAGAAGCTCGCCGAGCTGCCCGATCCTGTCGGCCGCGTGCTCGACCACCGCGTGCTCGCAAGCGGCGTGGACCTCACCCGCGTGAGCGTGCCGTTGGGCCTGGTCGCCATGGTGTACGAGGCGCGCCCCAACGTGACGGCCGACGCCGCGGGCATCTGCATCCGCACCGGCAACGCCTGCATTCTGCGCGGCGGCTCGCTGGCCTATCACTCGTGTGCCATGATTTCTGAGCTGCTGGCCGATGCGCTCGAGGCCAAGGGCTTCCCGCGCGAGGCCGTGTCGATGATCGAGTCTACCGACCGCGAGGCCACCGGCGAGCTCATGAAGCTCCGCGGCGTCGTCGATGTGCTCATTCCGCGTGGCGGTGCGGGCCTGATCCAGCGCTGCGTGCGCGAGTCGCTCGTTCCGGTGATCGAGACGGGCACGGGTAACTGCCACATCTACGTGCATGAATCCGCCGACTTCGATAAAGCGCTCAATATTATTGTCAACGCTAAGACGCAGCGCGTGGGCGTGTGCAATGCCGCCGAGTCGCTGCTGGTCGACCGTGCCGTGGCCGATGCGTTTTTGCCCGCGGTCGTGGCCGTGCTGCATGACCACGGCGTGCTCATTCACGGCGACGAGGCCACGTGCGCCGCATGCGCCGACGCCGGGCTTGCCGAGGGCGATGACTACGTTGCCGCGACTGAGGAGGACTGGGGTCGCGAGTATCTGGCGCTCGAGATGAGCGGGAAGGTCGTGGCGAACGAGGACGAGGCCATCGCGCACATCAACCGCTACGGCACGATGCACTCCGAGGCCATCGTTGCAGAGGACACGGATGCTTGCGAGCGCTTCCTGGACGAGGTCGATGCCTCGGCCGTGTATGCCAACGCCAGCACGCGCTTTACCGACGGCGGCGAGTTTGGCCTGGGCGCCGAGATTGGCATCTCGACCCAAAAGCTCCACGCCCGCGGCCCCTTTGCCGCCGAGGCCCTCACCACCTACAAATACAAGCTCCGAGGCACCGGCCAGGTCCGCCCCTAACGCCCGCGCAAACAAAAACCACCACAAAGGTGCCTGTGAACTGCCTCCCATTTCTTGGAC